>JBILCR010000307.1:0-3392 GCA_044353055.1 Flavobacteriales bacterium | reverse complement strand
AAAGATTGTTGCACGCATTCAGGAACGTGTGGCGCGTGATAAATACATGTCTACCTCAGAGTTAAACTCCATTCTTCGACAGGAAATTTCGTCGCTGCTGGCCGAGCAGCAAGAGAAAGACCAATTTGAATTTGACACTCCCATTAACGATCGACCGTATGTAGTTATGGTGGTAGGAGTTAATGGTGTGGGAAAAACCACCACCATTGCTAAACTTGCTCACCAATATAAACTTGCAGGTAAAAAGGTGGTACTTGGTGCAGCCGACACGTTTCGCGCGGCTGCCGTTGATCAAATACGAATTTGGGCAGAACGTGTGGGTGTACCTTTGGTTGAACATGGTATGAATGCCGATCCGGCTGCAGTAGCATTTGATGCAGTTCAAAAAGGAAAAACCGATGGAGCTGATGTAGTATTGATTGACACTGCCGGTCGATTGCACAATAAAGTAAATCTCATGAACGAGCTTTCGAAAATAAAGCGCGTAATGCAGAAAGTGGTGCCCGACGCCCCACACGAAATTTTGCTCGTATTGGATGCTTCAACAGGACAAAATGCAGTAGAGCAATGTAAGCAATTTACACAGGCTACTGAGGTAAATGCCCTCGCATTAACAAAGCTGGATGGAACGGCAAAAGGCGGTGTGGTTATTGGTATCTCTGACCAATTTAAAGTACCGGTTAAGTACATTGGGTTGGGCGAAAAAATGACCGATCTACAACGCTTTAACCGCAATGAGTTTGTAGATTCACTGTTTAAGGATTGATTAAATCCCATACGAATTAATTGCACCTTGTTTATTTTTTTGGATCGCACTTGTGCTTTTTAGTTCGTTCCTCGGCAACATGATAGACCTGAACAATGTGTTGAAATCTTTAACTTTTTTCTGTCCAATATCATATTCGTACACGTAAATTTACCTCAGTTTTACAGTCTCATTTTCAATTTAATACCATGAAAACAACGATTACCTTATTTGTTACGCTATTTACTTGCGCGATTGCAATCGCTCAACCTACCCTAAACCTCGGCGGAATGCCCGGCTTTGGAACAACAATTAGAACCAGTGCGGTAAATGCGGCAGGAATTAGCCCCGGAGCAGCCGGAGCCAATCAAACTTGGAATTTTACGGCATACCCTGATACCGGAGCTATTGACTCATTTACCTTTGTAAATCCGGCAACAACGCCGTTTGCCTCTACCTATCCATCGGCAACTACAGCCTTCATAAATGAATCAGATACTACTTCGGTTTACGGATACTTTAAAGAATCTTCTGCTGCCTTTGAACTGCTTGGCGTTACATTAAGTGATGCCAATGATGATTTTGTAACGGTATACACAAACCCTCAGATGATTTACGGATTTCCATCAAGCTATAATAGCACATTTACAGATGTTTACCGGAGTTTTGCCGACTACCCGGCGTTGGGGGCAACATTTGTTTCTAATGGAACCATGAATTATGTTGTAGATGGTTATGGAACCCTCATTACAACATCGGGCACATATCCAAATACAATAAGAATTAAAAAACGGGAATTAAGCACCGATTCGACACTTACCGACTTCGGCGATTTTATTTCAGAGTCCAGAGGAACTAGCTATGAGTGGGTTACGGTAGCTCCCGGAGCATCCTTTGGAATTTGGAATATTTCTACAGATACCACAGAAGGAACTTTTGGTCAGCCCGACAATTATTCGCAAAGTGTAACGCATACTCGCGGTAATTTTGCAACTACAGGCATTCAGCAAACCCATGCGCTTAGTCTTACAGCCTTTCCTAATCCTGCAAGCGATAATGTAATGTTCTTGCTTCCAAAAGATGCAAGGGTTTCATTACTCGACCTTAGCGGGCGTTTGGTTCAAACTCAATCTTTCGTTTTAACCGATGGCTCTATGCCAATTATGGATGTATCGTGGTTACCGGCTGGTACATATTTAATTGAGGCCGATGGCCAAGGTTATTCTTCTTTTGGAAAATTAATTATTGCACATTAACATTTCTTGAGTTTATGAAATCTATTTACTCTGTAATACTGTTTTTCGCTTTATTAAGCTCTAAAACCATTATAGCTCAACCTACGCTCAATTTTTCGGGTATGCCTGCCATTGGAACCATAATTAGTAGTTCTGAGGTAGATGGAACAGGTATAAGCCCCGGCCCGGCTGGAGCGAACCAAACTTGGAATTTTACCTCCTTTCCCGATACGGGTGTAGCGGTAAATATTCAATTTGCCGAAGCAGCATCCACGCCTTATGCCGACCAATTTCCTGCTGCAAATACCGTTTCAGTTGGTGAAGCCAATTTCCAAGGTAACACTGTGCTTTCGTATTCTTACACCAATTTAACCAGTACAGGTTTAGAGCTCATTGGCAACGTTTCGTCTTATGGATCAGGGTTTGAAATTTCGACTACCTTATCCAATCCGCAGACAATTTATTCGTTCCCTGCCAGTTTTAATAGCGTTTCAACCGATGAATTTGCAACCATAGTACCGAGCTTTGCATTACCCCCAGAGCCGCCTTCAGAAAATATAATCACCGGAACAGCCAGTTATGTAGTGGATGCTTACGGCACGCTTGTTACCAGTTCTGGTTCTTATCCCAATTGTTTGCGATTCAAACGAAGAGAAATCACTTCAGATACCATTATTTCAAGCGGTTTTGAGGGGCAAATTAGTATTTCATATAACGTTTCAAAAAATACAACATATGAATGGCTAACTGTACAGGATAATGGCAGCTACCCCGTCTGGTCTATTTCCTATGATACCTCAATCACAACCCAACAATTTGGGCAGTTTTTTGAAAATTATTCTTCCAGTGTAAATCATTCGTATGGTGATATCCCAACCACTCTTAAGGGATCAAATACATCGAAACTTGGCCTATTTCCCAATCCGGCAAGCCATCAGGTAATGATTATGCTTCCCGAAGACGCTACCGTTACAGTATTGGATATGAGCGGACGCATAATTCTAACACAGGATTTTATATTGAAAAACGAGTACTTACCGCTGCTTGATGTTACCACACTCGCATCTGGAACCTACCTTGTTAGTGCAAAAGGAAAATCTTTTTTTTCTCTTGACAAACTAATAGTTAATCAATAATTTATCCCATTAGAGGCCTCCTAAGTAAACCGAAGTCATTGTTAAGGCTCCGGCCACTGCTTTATCGTTGAACAGTCTTACCTGATCTTTTTTACGCTGCATGCCAAGGGTATAGAGTAATGGCAAATAATGTTCTGGGGTGGGGATGGCCAAATCAAATGCACTCCCCTGCTTTCTGAAATCAATTAGCGCCTGGTGATTGCCATCCGCGATAAACGACTTCATTTTGGCTGAGGCCTCCTGCGCCCAGTCGAAGGCAAAGCCAATTTCGTTCAA
>JBILCR010000305.1:0-3396 GCA_044353055.1 Flavobacteriales bacterium | reverse complement strand
GGCCATAGCTCGACAACTGCACGAACGAGGCCTCGAAGTGGAGGTATTGCTGCTTAAGGCCGAAAAATATAGTGCTGATAATCTTGCCAACCAGCGGGCTCTTGAATTAAAGGGTATAAAATTAAAAACACTCAACGAATCTGCCATTAAGGCTTGGGCTAATGCAGATGCTGTATGGATAGACGCCCTTTTGGGCACCGGAGCACGCGAAATTACAGACGTACATCTTGGTGGTATTGTTAAGGCATTAAATGCCATTCGCGGACTTCGTTTAAGCATTGATTTACCAAGCGGCCTGCATGGTGAACATATACCTGAACCCAAAAGCTCCATTGTTAAGGCTAGCGTTACCTTGTGTTTTCATAAACCCCGACTAAGTTTTTTCTTCGAGGAAAGTGCTCAATTTCTGGGTCATTGGGAAATTCTTGATATTGGATTAAAGGAACCTGAAACGATAGATACAGAATGTTATTACACCACTTTAAGCGATGCAAAATTACTATTTCGCAAGCGTTCCCTATTTTCACACAAAGGCACATTCGGTCATGCCTTAATTGCGGGCGGCAGTTTGGGGAAAGGGGGAGCGATTATTTTGTCGGCTAAAGCAGCATTACGCAGTGGAGCGGGCAAAGTAACAGCGTTTGTACCGCAATGTATGGTTCCATCTATGCAAAGTGCATTGCCAGAAGCAATGTGTTTGCCCTCCGAAAACGACAGGTATATAAGCGGCATGCTTAATCCAGAGTCATTTAATGCGATTGCCTTTGGAATGGGAGCAGGAACACATGATGAAACAGTACGATTGCTTAAGGTTTTAATTCAAAATACGCCGGTTCCCTTGGTATTGGATGCCGATGCCTTGAATATTTTAGCCGAGAACAAAACATGGATGTCGTTTTTACACGCACGCACAATACTTACGCCGCATCCAGGCGAGCTCGACCGATTGTGCGGAAAAACATCCAATAGCTATGAACGATGGCTGAATGCTCGCAATTTGGCCCAAAAAACTGGCTGTATCGTAGTGCTAAAAGGAGCCTATACGCGTGTTTGCCTTCCTAACGGACAAACCTTGTTCAACAGTTCGGGGAATGCCGGCATGGCCACAGCAGGTTCCGGTGATGTAATGAGCGGAATTATTGCAGCCTTGCTTGCTTCAGGCTATTCTGCTATGCATGCTGCCGTTTTAGGTGTATTTTCCCACGGCATGGCTGGCGATTATGCGGCTGCTAATAAAGGAGAAACAGCACTAATTGCAGGAGATATTGTTGAAGCATTAGCAGATGTTTGGAAGGAAATGGAGCGGTAAATGATGCCGCTTGTACATGACCATTATGGGAACTGCTGCTTTGGATTTGATATTTTTAATTATCGGGATGCTCTTGTCCTGATCTATTTTCTCATCCCATTGATTCAATGCCTTTAATTCTACCCATGGTCTCAAAGTTAAGGTACACCAATATAAATTCTTTTAAATTTGCATCGTGGAAGTATTCCTGTTGAGCGTAACATCGCCCTTAATGGCTGTCTTAATTTTAATTGAAATGCTGTATAGTGCGGCACATCAACGAAAATTATATGGAGGCAGGGATACCGCGGTAAGTTTGCTTTGCACAAGCTTAAATTTCCTTAATGACCTTGTATTTCGTTTAGCCACATTGGGAATTCTCACTTGGTTTTTTGGAATGGGCTTGAACATGCTTCCTGAACGAAATGCGGCGTATTGGATTTTATTGTTTTTCGCCCAAGACTTTGCCTACTACATTTTACATTGCGCCGATCACTATTGCCGATTTTTCTGGGCTATGCATGTTACCCATCATTCCAGCGAAAAGTTTAATCTGGCCGTTGCTATCCGATCGTCTGTGTTTCAACCGTACTACAGAGTTCTATTTTTTATTCCCCTAGCCTTAATTGGTTTTAGGGCATTAGATATAGTTTTTATGTATGCAGCAACTCAAGTTTATGGTTTTTGGGTACATACAGAAACCATTGGAAAACTTCCAAAGTGGTTTGAATTTATCTTTGTTACCCCTTCGCACCACAGAGTGCATCACGCTTCAAATGTGGAATATCTTGATTCGAATATGGGAATGGTGTTAATCATTTGGGATCGTATTTTCGGAACATTTAAGGAGGAAGAGTCTGAAATTAAACCTAGGTTTGGGCTAACAAAAAACATAGATTCATACCATCCTGTTAAAGTAATTTTTCATGAATGGCTGGGCATTATCCAAGATTTGAAGCGATCGCCCGATTGGAAAACATCATTAAACTATCTGATAAAACCTCCAGGGTGGAGTCATGACGGCAGAAGTTTAACCGCCAAGCAAATGAGAGAAAAACAAACCCAATCTAAAGTTATTAACAAGCCTTTGTAAATTATTCAAGGAAGAAACTTTCGCGCAAAATACTCATTAAGTGCGACATACTTCACCTGACTTAGCTAGACATAACATTAACACAAAATTTACTTCAGGAAAACTTTGATTTATTCGAGATTAATTTATCTTTGCAAAAAAGAAGAATTCATCCTAAACAAACTTTGAAAAGATGAACAAAAATTTACACTACATCCTTGCAATTTCCTGCGTATTTTTGGGTATAAACGGCTTGTTTGCAACGCCAGTGCCTCCAGGTCCAACAATTATCCCTGTTGATGGCGGACTTTCGCTTTTAATTGCAGCTTGCGTTGGTATCGGCGCCAAAAAATTATACGATTATAAAACAAGTAAGAAAACTCAGGGATAAATCCTGATTTTTTTCTTTTGTGGCAGAAAGTCCATATAAAAGTTTAAATGTCTTTCTAATAAAGATATTTTTACTTTACTTCATTTGGTTAGTATCAGATGGCTTTCTAGTTCATGAAGTTTCATGGTTTGCCAAATTCTGGGCTTACTTTTATCACCTTTTTTTACAAATTATTTTGACTGGCTCCAAATGGGGCCTTAGTCTTTTAGGCTATGATTATGTATCTGGCTATAACTCTCTCGCAATTATAGGGTCTTACGGAGTAATAATTGGTAATCAGTGTGTTGGCTTTGGCCTGAGTTACGGTTTTGCTTCATTAATAGGCGCGTATCCGGGACCCTTACAAAAGAAAATTTGGTTTATCCCCTTAGGAATAATATTTATCGGTTTGATAAATGTGGCGCGCGTGCTAGCCCTAACAACTTCGGTGTATAAATCGGGAGGCTTTGTACAAATGGAGGAACATGATCTTTTCAATAACATTATTTACATTTTCATATTCCTGCTGTGGCTTGCTTGGGTTAAGCTGCTTAATAAAAAACAGCTTTAAACCCTTCGATCAAGTTCAAACTGAGCCTTACTAAATTTCCTTAGTCGCTCTCTAACCTCTTCCATATCAGAGGGAATTTCTGAATCGAAAAAATG
>JBILCR010000304.1:0-3397 GCA_044353055.1 Flavobacteriales bacterium | reverse complement strand
AAACAACAACAACAACAACATAAAAATCATGAATGATAACCAAATTATTAGAGCTGTTTTAATAAAAAAATTCAAGGAGACACAACAGGAATTCAATGATATTATTTATCGTCTTCTGTTTGATTCCAGAAAATGGGTTGAAGAAGCATTGTTGTTCAAACTATCTTCGGAGGTGCGAAGAAGAAATATCAAAGATTGGTCTCCAGATGTAAATCACGAATGGGATTCTATAATAAGCACCAATTATAATATCAATCCCGAAACACTCAAAGTTTTACTTGATATACAGCCAATTGATTTTTGGGTATTATATCTAAAAATGCCTATTTACGAGTATTCAATAAATAACCTGACAACATTCAAAGATTTTGAGGGGTTTTTGAATAAATATTCAAATAATCATTTTCCAATTGCTGAATTTTCAAATTTCCAAAAATACTCTCAAGAGATTTTCTCGAAAGTGAAAGCTGAAAATGTGGTCGAAAAACTGAAAGAAAAAGAAATCAAATTGCTCCTTATTGAAAAAAAGGGTGAAGGTAGAATGCAAGTCAATATGCTGAATATTCTATTATATTCAATGCTCCACAATCGAAATCATAGAGAGATAACTGTGCTTTGTATATTTATATGCTACTTAATGGTTTATATCGAAGTAGGTAAGGATTCAGATAAGGAAATCTCGAAACCAACAACAATCGAAAATTGGAACCATAATGGAAACTGGGGTAAAATAATTAATTACTACCTGCTCCTTGCAATTAACGAAAATGAAAATCTAAATATCAACAATAGTTTGGAGGAATGTCTTAAATTCTTGATATCTGAAGATAGAATTCGCTTATATCCATTTGAATTCTCAGTTGAAAATTTACAAGAGCTTAAAAGTTTTAAGAATGAAAATATGAGGTACCAGATTAATCAATTGAGAAGTAAAGAAAATTCACAAGAGTTAATTTCAATTAGTACCAGCAGCTAACAGCGAGAAATTGCAATAGCTCTGCAGCAGTTGAGCATCATTTCGATTTTTTACTTCTAATTTGCGAGATGAAAGTAGCTGCAGAAGATTTAGCTTTTAAGCAGTGAATTACTTGCCGTGCTTGTAAAACAGAAAGAAGAGAAATTCGAAATGGACAACAGAGAAATGAAGAATCTATTAGTGGTTCTATTAATCGTTTTTAGTGTAAATAATGTTCAATCGCAGGTGCACTATACCTACCTCTGGCATATGCATCAACCTACCTATTGGGGAGAGGTTAGTCAAAGTAATCCCAGCAGGTATCAGATGGTGAAAGAATCGGAAGACATGAAAAACTCCGGAGCGAATACATATTCAGACGGGTTGGCTCATCCGCTCAACAATTTGAATGAGATTTTCAGTATGCCCGACCGCGTGAATGCTTATCAATACAGGCCCAAATCGGCGGTGCAGAGCATCATGAACAATCCCAAGGCCGGTGCACAAATGACCTATGGAGGTTCTCTTATTGAAAATATCAATTCGCTAGGCGCGGCCAACCAATGGGGCTATTCCCCCAATTGGAAGACTGACGTTAATACGGCGCATAACTGGCAGACTTCGGGTGGCAAACCCCGATTGGACGTCATGGGTTTTACGATGCATCACACTTTGTCGCCATTGGCTTCAGATGAAGTTCTCAAAAAGGAAATTCAAGCTCATAAGTTTTATCAGTTGCAAAATTTCGGTTATTACTCGAACGGCTTCTGGCCGGCTGAAGCTTCGTTTTCAGAGAGAATCATTCAAGTTTTGAAGGATGAAGGATTTTCGTGGACTGTTGTAGCGAACTCTCATTTAGCGCGAACACTCTCGGATTATCCATTGGTGTTTGGAACGAACGGATGTAATATCGATCCCCCAAATAAAGCCGATAAAGTTGAGACTAATGGAACCCATTGGTACGGCGGTCAAATTGATGGACGCGGCGGTCAGTTCGCTGCGCCGTATTGTTTTATGCCGCATAAGGCCAAGTATGTTGACCCTGAATCGGGAACAGAACATAGAATTACCGTAGTTCCTATGGCTGATTTGGAAAGTTATCGTGATGGCTTTTCACCGCAAGGGATTGGAGACATTCAGAGTAACATCGCTCCTTATGCAATCCCTGTCAGACCGCCATTGGTTCTATTTGCGCATGATGGTGACAACGCTTGGGGAGGTGGTTCCAGCTACTATAATGAGGCGGTTCCAGGATTTGCAAGCCAAGCGGTTCCTGCCGGTTTTGTGCCTACGACCATTGAGCAGTACCTGGCCGATTTTCCGGTTCCGGAAACCGACGTTGTGAAAGTTGAAGATGGTAGTTGGGTAAATGCTGCCAATGATTGGGGCTCTCCGCAATTTATCAATTGGTTTTGGCCCTTGCGACAGGCCAACGACAACAGTAAATTCAATCCAAACGGATGGACCGAAGATGTGCGCAATACGGCCGTATTGTATGCCGCGGATAATTTCTGCAAAATGGCTGAACAGCTATCGGGTGGTGTTGACATTTCCGATGTTGTTAATCCGAGCAGCGGAGCATCACCTGCTGAAAAGGCGTGGCATTTTTTACTGCCCGGATATGATAGCGGAAACGCTTATTACGGGTTGGCATTGGATCTCGAAATAAAAGCCACGTTAGCTGCCAATAGGGCAATAGGTTTTGCCAATCAGGTAATTGCTGCGAACCCTGGTGTTGACAATACCAAGCCATCGGTTTTAGTGCCACAGCGCTATCCATACAATCCGGGAGAGATTGGGTTCGGTCCCAATTATGGCTACCAGCAACTATTAAACAGCGCCGATTTTTCGGTTTGGACATTGGCCTTTGATGTAACCGGAATTGAATCGGCCGTATTGAAATACCGCATTGATGCCGATGGGCAAAATCCGCTGTCTACGAATCAAAATGAGATCTATTCCGGAGGAGATGAAGTTGGCGAATGGATCGATATAGAGATGAATATGGTACCAATGCCATTGGATAATATAACGAATAATCCGGAGGTAAGCTTTTTCATGTTGCCAGATCATATTTCGAATTTGTACTACGCAGATATCAACGGAATTTCGAATAAGCTGCTTGACTATTACATAGAAGTCACGGACAATAACGGCAATGTCGAAAAGACGAAAATTCAACATGTTTGGGTAGGGGAGAATTTAAACATCAGTCCAACAGTAACCATAGCGCCGGCATTTAATTATTCGGCTTCTCCAATCGATGTTACCATTGCTGCATCCGACTCGAACGATCCAGCTCCAGTCATTTATTATACAACGGATGGAACTGAGCCGTCAGAACTTTCAGCAACGGCAGTAGGTTCCACAATGCTGAATGTTACTCAAACAACCACCA
Source organism: Flavobacteriales bacterium (assembly GCA_044353055.1). Taxonomy (GTDB): domain Bacteria; phylum Bacteroidota; class Bacteroidia; order M30B66; family M30B66; genus CAMCXT01. The sequence goes on along the minus strand of JBILCR010000304.1, from coordinate 44 downwards.
TAAAGGCATTCGCTAAAGATTTTGAGAATAACCAGTCTGAGACA
>JBILCR010000425.1:0-3420 GCA_044353055.1 Flavobacteriales bacterium | reverse complement strand
CGGTGGATTTGAACAGCTTCATGTATTACAAAAATGCGGAAGATGCAATTAAAATGATGGGAGCACCTATTGATAAAAAATTCGGATCGTTTATTTCGTCAAATGGCAATTCCATAGCTGTTTTGGGTATGAGCCTTAATACCGAAGAAATGGTTAAAACCATGAAGCAGTCGGGGGGTAGTGATTATCTAAATTCACAACCATTGTTGCCTAATGCCGATTATAGTGTTAAAGAAATGCTTCAAATGCTGACCGGTCAACTTGTTGTTTCTTTAGCTGATTTTAAAGAAATTGAATACATGAGAAAGGAATTCGATTATGAATCGTTTTCAATTATTTCAGTACCTGATAAGAAAATGGTCCCCATCATAAATGTTCAAATGGGTTTTAATAAGTCATCGGATACTAAAAAAATAATGGAGTTGTTTTCAGATGCCGCAACTATAAATCCCAATGAACTTGCTTATGATGGTAATGTTGTAACCTTCTTTGAAACGCCTATTGGAGAGCTTCATTTAATTTCGATTAACGATAGACTTATTTTATCGAATGACCCAAAGGCAAAAAAAATCAAGGTATCTACTACATGGGATAAGCCCGAAAGTGAGAACATACAAAAAGTAATTTTTGAAAATCCAATGGGTTTATATCTAAGTCTTAATCCTGAAAATTACCCATTGAAATCGTTAAACGACGATAGGTACTCGAAAAACATTTCTGAACTACTGTCAATTTTTGAAGATTTTTCGTTTACCGCTATGGATGATAAAGCAATTGCTAAACTCAATTTAAAAGCTGGTGAAGGAAATAGTTTATATCGGTTGGCTAAAGGAATGGTTGATGCCAATGAACTCTTGTCGTCAAGCAATTCAAGTTCATACACTCCTGGCCCCGATCCTGATGCGATTAGCGATTACCCCCCAATGGAGGCATATCCTGATTCCGAGCGGGCTGTAGATACAACAACTTGGTAAACATCAACTTCAGTTATTAATATAATTTAAAGAAACATCGCCTAAACGAAAATTTTCAACGAAATAGGTATACGAGAGATGCTATAAGCATTTTATCGCTATAGTTGGCAACTGCATGGAGGAGAATAATATGATAAATTATTTTGATAAAAAACGTAATCAATGACGGATAGCTTTGTTCTGGATCATATTAAACCTGCCCCAATTTTGGCTAATAATCCAGCATCAATATGGAATAGAAATGAAACGCTTGAGTGCGGTAGGTTTTATCAGATAATTTCGCCTTCGGGTTCCGGTAAATCCACATTGATAGGAATACTTAATGGGATTCGAAACGATTTTAAGGGTAATTTAAGTTATAATGGGGTTTCACTCGCAGGCTATTCATTAGACGAATGGATTGGCTTGCGTAATAAGAATATAAGCACAGTATATCAGGACTTAAAACTATTCGACGAGCTAACGGTATTGGAGAATATTTCTATTCTTGACTCCTTTGCAGACAGAAAAAAAGAAGAGAATCCAATAAATGAGTGGCTTTTAAAATTAAATATTCAAGATAAAATAAATGAAAAGGTTAAATTTCTCTCGTATGGCCAAAAGCAGAGAGTGGCAATTATTCGTGCTCTAAACCGAGAGTTTCGATGGTTAATGCTCGACGAACCATTCAGTCATTTAGATGTTGCAAATATTGAAATAGCAAATAACCTTATCATAGAGCAATGCAAAAGGCAAAAAGCTGGTTTATTGATAACCGGGTTAGATAAACGATTTGTACAGAATGATTTTTTGCCAATAATTATCTGATGAATTCAAGAAAAATAATAAAAAAGTTACTGAGTAAAACTCAAAATCCTTCGCAGTTAATTGGCGGAATTCTAGGGACATTCCTTGGTATATTACTCATAGCACTTGCCGTACAGATATATTTTGAATATTTACATTTAACGAAAGATTCTAAAGAAGAATTTGGAAAACAATTCGTAATCATTAATAAAAAAATTTCGGCGTTAAATAGCATTGGAGGAAGCGTTTCAGAGTTTACACGAAAGGACATTAATCAAATTAAAAAATTACCATCGGTTGAGAATATTGGTTTTTTTAAAGCAAATAAATTCAACGTTTGGGCAGAATTCACATTTGCAGATTACCGTCCTGGTTTAAAGACTGAATTATTTTTTGAAGGGATCGATGATAGTTTTATTGATAATATTCCTGACGAATGGGGTTGGAGAGAAGGCCAGCAAATGGTACCCATGATTCTACCCGCCGACTTTATTAATTTGTATAATTTTACCTTCGCACCAGGAAGGGGCTTACCGCTCTTATCACCCAATACAATAAAATTGGCAAGATTCACCTTGGAGCTTTCTGGGCCAGGTGGTTCCAGAAAGTATGTAGGTCGAATTGTTGGGTATTCTCAAAGATTGAATTCCATCTTGGTTCCCAAGAATTTTCTTGAATTTACCAATGGCGAACTTTCGCCAAATGCAGACGACGAAAAGGTCGGGAGAATAATGGTTGAAGTAAATCAATCTAAAGCTTCAGATTTATACAAGTTAATTAAAGAGAAAAACTGGGAAACTAATGATTCTAAAATGTTAACTAATAAATTTGCGATGTTTTTAGAGCTCGTCCTCTTAGCGGTCGTTTTATTGGGAGTTCTCATACTTATTCTTGCTTTATTTTCAACCGTTCTATACGTTATGCTTTCTATTAATAAAGCAAAGTATGAAATTCAAACCTTACTGCTTTTGGGTATTCCCAGGAGATTTATTGTACAATGGTATTCTTTAAATATTTTAAAAATTTATGCTTTAATTATCCTTATATCATTATCTATTGTTTGGTTATTAAAAAATTCAGTTAACTCTTATATAGCAAGTTTCGATTTCGAATTGATGGATGGTATTCATCCCATTACCATTATTAGTGTCTTTATTTCGGTTGCACTGATGTGGTTTTTTCAATTTCTTAGAATCAAAAAGCTTAGGTAGTTGAATATAAAGCTATTATACTTGCAATAGCAAAAATGTTTGATTATTATTTTCATTTTTTGATTCAAGAATAATGATCAAGGTGTCTCAAGTGCCAAGACGAAATGATTGCCTCTTATATTGTATATTAAAATCTATAGAAACAATAGGTAACCGTTTCTAATTAAAATAATAGCTTAAATATTTCATTATTAACTCTTTATTCCTATTCCTCTAAGCATCTAAATTAGCCTCTTACCCATCATTCCGTGAGCTGTACAAAGCCTTTTACCACTTTTTCATCGCAAATACCTTTAGCAGTAATGGTGTAATAATACAGGTCGTTTTGACAAATATTTTTATTGCCGTTTTTATCGCCGGCCCATCCTGCACTTTTCTCGTTGCCGCGATAAATTACCTCGCCCCAACGGTTATACACCGTAAATGTAAAGTTAACGACACCCGAAAGC
>JBILCR010000303.1:0-3429 GCA_044353055.1 Flavobacteriales bacterium | reverse complement strand
AATGGGGCAAGCTATTTTTTGCTGGCGAGGCCTGCAACAGCAAGGGGCACCAGGGCACTGTGCACGGAGCTATGGAGAGTGCCATTGCCGCATGTATAGAAATAATGCAATCATGAATCGACTTTACCCGTGCATAGTATTTATTATTGGCATTTTTGCCTTGCCGCTCAAATCGCAACATTATTGGGATTTGGCATTTCAGACTAGCCGAAGTGCCTACACAAACTGGAACCAAAGCCTAAATTACTTTAATGAATCTCGATTTTGGCAGGAAAAGCCGCTTAACCCTTTGGAATGGAGTAGGGGCGCATCGGTATGTTACAGCGGTGTATTAAGTCGTGGCTTTTTTATTTCGCCGCAATTTTCCTATTTCGATTTAACGTCGGAGGGTTCGGCGGCTCGTATCGCTATTCGTAACTATTCGGCACAGGTTGGGTTTGATGTATTTCCGCTCGAGTTTAAGCTCGACAGTGTTGCATATACGCTTAGGCCATTTGCACGATTTGCAGGTGGTGGCGATTTATTTAGGCCTACTATCTACTTGTCTAATGGCCCCGCAACAATTATGGACAAACCGTATAATCCATATTGCTGGTCCTATCGCTTGGAAGCGGGTTTAGGTCTAAGAATACGTATTACAGAAGTGCTGGGATTCCATATTTTGGGTGGTTATCGATTTTCTAAAGTTATTCTAGACAATTTTCACACGGCACTAAACGGTGTTAAATGGTCCACAGCGTCCGAAGCAGAAACCATAAATGCGGTATACATGCAGGCCGGAATTACATTTCGCACGCATTGAGTTTTGCTTTTATTCAAATACAACCATTATAAATGCGGGCCAACACAGATTTTTTTATGTTTTTCGCTTTCCTATATTTACGCTCTGTAAAACCACTCCATGCCAAAGATTAATTTTAAAGTAATGGTGCCGCATCTTGCAGCATTCACCGTGTTTATTCTGAGTTTATTTATGTACTTTCCTGAATTGCTGGATAAAAAATCCATCCGCATGGACGATATTGAGCAGCATAAGGGCATGTCGAATGAACTGGCCGATTACCGCGAACGTACGGGCGACGAAGCTGTTTGGACCAATACCATGTTTGGTGGGATGCCCGGATATCTGATTTCAACCGTGTATAAAGGCAATTTGCTCAGGCATTGTGTAGCAATAATGAAAATTGGTTTACCGCGTCCGGCCGATACCATGTTTGTTCTGATGACCGGCATGTACGTTTTGCTGCTTGTTCTTGCGGTACGTCAACCGCTGGCTGCTTTAGGCGCTATAGCGTATGCATTTACTACGTATAACCTGTTGATAATCGAAGCAGGCCATACATCTAAAATCGAAGCCATTTCGTTCATGCCTTGGGTACTCATGGCAATTATTCTTGCATTTAAAGGGCGATGGCTTTTGGGAGGCTTGCTTACCGCATTGTTTTTAAGTTTGGAAATAAAGGCCGGACACATTCAAATTACCTATTATCTCTCATTTATTTTGTTGTTTACCGGTATTGCATTTTTTGTGGATGCCTTGCGCAAAAAACAACTCCCCGTATTTGCTAAAACGTCTGCGGTACTTATGATAGCGGCGGTTTTAGCGGTATTGTCTAATATTTCCTCGCTTTACACGTATTACGATTACGGTAAAGATTCTATTCGGGGCAAATCTGAACTTACCATAAAAGAGAAGCCCGAATCGGATGGTTTGGATACGGAGTATGCGTTGGAATACAGTTACGGCGTGGGCGAAGTATTTTCGTACATGATTCCCAATGTTTATGGAGGCGCGTCAAACCTCTCATTGGGCGATCATAAAGGTGCCATGAAAGATGTTCAAGAGCAATACCGTTCGGTAATACCGATGTTGCCGCAGTATTGGGCCGAAACGTCAACTACAGGTCCATTTTATGCCGGTGCGATAATCTGTTTCTTATGTGTTTTGGGATTTTTTATCGTTGAAGGACCTATTCGCTGGGCTTTTTTGGCTTCTATGATTTTGGCCATTCTCTTGTCGTGGGGTAAAAATTTCGAATCGTTTTCGGTGTTTATGCTCGATAATTTTCCGGGTTACAACAAGTTCAGAGCCGTTAAAATGACGCTCGTGATTACCGATTTTCTCATACCCTTAATGGCTATACTGGGCTTGAACGAAATTTTAAAGCGCCCCGAAGTGATTGTTCAGAAAAAGCTTGCTTGGTGGGGCAGTATAACCGCAACAGCCGGTTTATGTTTTGTGTTTTGGCTTATGCCCGATTCCTTTTTTTCATTCGATTATTTGGGCGATGGCATCAAAGGTCAGTTAATGGACATGTTGGGCCAAAACAACATTAAAGGAGCTCAGGCCAGCCAATGGATATCGGGCATGATGGCCGATTTAGAACAGGCACGAATCGAAATTTTTAAAGCGGATGCCATGCGTGCTGTACTTTTAATTGCAGCAGGTGCAGCGCTCATTTTTGCTTATGCCCGCTTTAAATTTAATCCGCTCATCCTTATTGTGGCTTTGTTTATAATGGTTGTTGGCGATTTATTCTCGGTAGATAAACGCTACGTGAACAAAAAGGACTTCGTTAGCAATTCTAAATCGTTGGTGCCGTTCGAGCCTTCGGTGGCAGACGAAGCTATTTTTACAAAAGAAACCGGCGAAAACGCTGAAATAGCCGTTAAAGTAAACGAATATCAAGCTGCGGCACTTAATCGAAAAAACAGAGTGAAGAGCGGAAACCGTTTGGCCGACGAGAATAAATACCGTTTTTTAGGTTTAATGGCGCATACGAATTTCAGGGTGCTTAATCTGGCAAAAAGTACCTTCAACGATGCGGCCACTTCGTTTTTCCATAAATCGGTGGGAGGGTATTCAGCAGTTAAGCTCGAACGCTATCAGGAAATGATAGAGTTTCATATTCAGGATAATATGAGTATGATTCGCTCTATGTTCAGCGGGTCATTAAATGATTCGGTGTTTCAAAAGGGAATGGCAAATGCCTATGCCCTGAATATGTTGAATACGAAGTACATTATTTATAATCCTGAAGCGCCACCTTTAGAAAACAGTAATGCTCTCGGAAATGCATGGTTTGTGCGCGAGGTAAAACAAGTGAACAATGCCAATGAAGAAATCAAGGCGATGAATAAAGACTTTGAGCCTCAAAATACGGCCATAGTGGATAAGCGTTTTGCAGAGCAGCTCAAGGGAATTGGCAAAATGTATAATGAGGAATACAACATACGATTGGAACAATATGCTCCTAATTACTTGAAATATAAAGTGTCAACGCCCGACAAGGGAGTAGCGATTTTTTCGGAAATCTATTATGAAAAAGGATGGAATGCCTATATCAATGGCAAACCGGCTCCGCATTTCAGAGCCAATTATATTTTAAGAGGCATGGTGGTTCCTAAAGGCGATTTTACCGTAGAATT
>JBILCR010000302.1:0-3462 GCA_044353055.1 Flavobacteriales bacterium | reverse complement strand
CGGGAATGGTGTATTTTAATCGGTTGGCATTGTATGTAAGCAGTCCCATACCTTCTTTGTATTTGCCGGTATTTACGGGCAATTTTCCTTTGGCTTTTATGCCTCCGAAAATAAGTTGTGCGCTAAGTTCTTGCGAGTTTTTATTGTCTTCGAAGGCCATAATCAGTCCATGAGGCTGCGCACTCAGCTTTTCGAGGCAATACGGATTGGCGTACACGGTTAAAATAACCTTGGTATGCTTGTTCAATGCCTCCACCAATTGATTTACCGCCGCATTAACCCCGGCGCTTTTATTCATGGAATTCTTCGGATTGTGCACGCTTACCACAACAACATCGTACGGTTTAAGCTTTTCGATAAGAGCACTTTGCTGACCGGGTATCTGCTCCTTATCCACCGAAAAATTCTTCACCATCATGTAGTTGTTCAACATCTTTTGGAACGCATTGCCGCTGTTTCCATCAATGGCAAGCGCTGCCACTCTTATGCTATCTAGGCCTTTAAGCGGAACAATGTTTTTATTTTCCAATAAGCAGAGCGATGCTTCGGTAAGCTGTCGTTTTAATAATTCGGCTTCGCCGGTATTGAGCTCGGTATTTAAGTTGGCAGTGCTAATGGGCTTAAATTTGTTGAGCCCCATCCAGTATTTGGCTTCCAAAACTTTACGGCATCTGCGATCAATTTCATCCTGAGTAATGTCGCCTTTTTCGATGGCTTTCTTTATCTCAGCAAGAGCTTTAGGAACATTATCCGAAAAAAGTAAAATGTCATTACCTGCCAGTAGAGCTTTAACATCGGCAATACCTGAAGGAAAATTTGCCGCCACGCCTTGCATATTCATGGCATCGGTAAAAACGAGCCCTTTAAAGCCCATTTTGTTTTTAAGCAAATCGGTAATCACTTTTTTGGATAGGGTAGTGGGCTGATTTGGGGTAGAATCGAGCGAAGGAATATACAAATGTGCCACCATCATGCTTCCAAGCCCTTTACGTATCATTTCGCGGAAAGGAAAAAGTTCCAGCGAATCGATGCGCTCTTTGCTATGTTTCATATAGGGCAAAGCCTTGTGCGAATCGGTATCGGTATCGCCATGTCCGGGAAAATGCTTGGCATTGGCCAACACGTTTTTATCCTGAAGTCCACGCATGTATGCGATGGCCTTGGCGGCAACGTTGTATTTATTTTCTCCGAATGAGCGCATGTTAATTACCGGATTCGACGGATTGTTGTTTACATCGGCTACTGGGGCAAAATTTACGTTAATGCCCAGCCTGCGGCACTGACGGCCAATTTCGAGCCCCATTTTATAAATGAGCGTATCGTTTTGAATGGCGCCTAAGGTCATTTGTTTTGGGAAAACCGTTGTAGAATCCAATCGCATGGATAGGCCCCATTCGCCATCAATCGAAATCATAAGCGGCACTTTAGATGCCTTTTGATAGGAATTGGTGAGACGGGCCTGCCTGCCCGGTCCGCCTTGCATAAAAATTAAGCCGCCAATATGATGTGTGGTAATTTGCCTCAAAATTTCGGCTTCATGGGCTTTATCTTTATTGGAATACGCCGCAAGCATGAATAATTGTCCAATACGTTGCTCAGTACTTAATGTGGCCATCACCGAATCGACCCAAGCTTTTCCGGCTCCTAAAAATGGAGGGTCTTTGGGTGTATCATCCTGAATTTGTTTGGGTTTGGCCGATTTAACTTCGGGCTTACAATAGGCAAATAATAAGATGCTGCTTAAACTAATAAGAACCAGTCTGTACATGGTAAAACGATTTACCGTAAAAATAAGGTTCAATTTACGCTTAGCAGATAGGGATAAGCGTATTGTTTCAACAAAAAAAGGTTAAAAAGCAGGGTTACCCGTGTATGCGCGCTTCCTTTTCGTAGCGGCGAATCATTTCCGATTCGAAGGTTAAAAATTCGTCCCAACGGCGGTCCACATCCAAACCGGCTTTTTGGCCGTATTTTCGGGCCAACCTTAGAAACATGGTATGATGGCCTGCCTCACTGGCCATTAACTCGCGATAAAAGCGAGCCAATTCGGCATCTTCAATATTTTCGCTCAGCACTCTGAATCGTTCGCAGCTTCGGGCCTCAATCATGGCGGCAAAAAGTAGTTTTTCAACAAGCTGGCCGGTGCGCGAACTTTCTTTATTGAGAAATCCAAGCAATTCGTTCACGTATTCGTCGCGCCGCTCCTTTCCTAGTTGCAAACCGCGTTTCACCATTATTTCGTGCACACTCTGAAAATGTTGCATTTCTTCCTGTGCCAATGCCGACATTTCCTGCACCAGCTCGGTAAATTCAGGGAATTTTACAATAAGCGAAATGGCAGTTGATGCGGCTTTTTGCTCGCAATAGGCATGGTCGGTTAAAATCTCTGTGAGGTCTTTGCCGGCTAAATCGGCCCAGCGGGGATCAGTAGCATGTTTTAAGCGAAGCATGAAGGTTTCGAATTTTGGGCAAAGTTAACGAAGGCAGGCGTAATATCAGTAGGACATGATCCGATATTGTGGGATGAGGTGGGTAATTTTTATACTTATGTTTTTATGAGACTGAAATGTTCAACACAACTAAAAGAAAAATAGTTCTTATCATTTTTAATACTTTAGGATACGCTGAAATTAAATCACGTTTATTGTGTAAGTAAAAACCAACTTGCATTTAGAGCTCTTTTGGGTTTCTTGTACAAACGAAGTATTATTTATCGGATTTATCGATTAAAAGTTCTCTTATTTGGATGCAGGGTAGTTGGCCGCAACCCTGTGTTTGCAATGAGAGTAAAGTTCTCTACCTTTGAGCATGCAGGAAAAGAAGCCATACATAATAGGTGGTTGTAACGGAGCTGGAAAGACTACAGCCTCATTCAACATTCTTCCTGATCTTCTGAATTGCAAAGAGTTAGTAAACGCTGATGAAATTGCAAGAGGACTTTCACCATTTCAGCCGGAAAAAGTTTCATTTGAAGCCGGAAGATTGATGCTCAAACGAATTGAAGAGTTAATAAACTCAAACCAAGACTTCTCATTTGAAACAACTCTTTCAACAAAGTAATTCATCAATACAATAGAAAAAGCAAAGTCAAAAGGTTATTATGTCACATTAATTTTCTTTTGGCTTGAATCAGTTGAATTAGCAAAAGATAGGGTTCAAAAAAGAGTAATAGAAGGTGGACATACTATTGAACCAGATGTTATTGAAAGAAGATATAAAGCTAGAATTAAAAATCTTTTTCATCTGTATTCAAACAAAGTTGATTCTTTGCTAATATTTGATAACTCTAAACCCGAATCTGAATTGATAGCAGAAAAAGAAATTGAAAGTGATTTTTTCACAATTCACAATTCACAAAAATTCAACTCATTAAAAATGAATATATATGAGCAGTGAAGAGAAAGAAATTCATAAAGAAAAAATTAAGCGAGCGATTAAAATTTCCTCGCAAAAGTTAATTGA
>JBILCR010000301.1:0-3477 GCA_044353055.1 Flavobacteriales bacterium | reverse complement strand
TTCCGGCAAGCATAACGGTTCGCGACCGCGATGAGCTCAGCCCCGTTATAAATGCAGAAGTCGAGATTTTATTAGGCGGAAAAAGTAAAGCTAAAATAAAAACCGATGCTTCGGGAACCGCTGAAATGTGGTTAAACCCTTGTAAAACATATACCTTCAGAACACGAGCAGAGGGCTATCCCGAACATGAAAAACAGCAAGAAACCGCCTGTAAACCTAAAGATTCGAGAGACTATCAGGTGTCTATACGTAAGCCCAAAGCATATGTGAAGGTCTACGATATGTACAATCAAAAGAATATTGAAGGCGCTAAAGTTCGTTTAATAAACCTCAGCAATCCTGCTGGAACACCTATTGAAATACTGAGCGATACCGGCGGATTTGTTCGGTTTAACCTAATGCCATGTCAGGAATATGAGATTTCCGCCGAGAGAAAAGACCTGCCGCTGGTAAGTAAAAAAATTAAAGCTCCTTGCTCCTTGAGCGAGCCCGATGTGGCGGTACGCCTCGGCACCGGAATCGCACCACCCAAAGGAGTTATTTTACGCATAAATATTGTTGACGAACAAAATGGAGCACCCGTGCCCAATGCGCGCGTAAATGTTTGGATAACCGGCGAAAAAACAGCACGGGCACTTATAGCCGATGCTTTCGGAGAAATAGAAACCATAACTAAGGAAGGTGCAGGGGTATCATTGGAAACAAATTGCGTAGGATATTTTTCTACGTCCAAAAGCAAAGAAAAATTCAATGTTCCCAAAGGCGACAAATCGGTATTGAAAACACTAAAGTTGCTGCGACTTTCGGAAGGAGGCATTATTGCGCTTGAAGGAATCTATTATGACCTTAATAAAACCAATATCCGAAAAGATGCGGCCAAGGTTTTAGATTATGTAGTACAGGTAATGACCGAAAACCCACAAATGATCATTGAGCTGGGCTCACATACCGATTCGCGCGATACAGATGAAAGAAACATGAAGCTTTCTGAAGGGCGTGCTGCCGCAGCAGCAGAATATATCATTTCAAAAGGAATTGATGCCACTCGTATTAGCGGTAAAGGATACGGCGAAACCCAATTAAAAAACGGGTGTGGCAACGGCATTAAATGCACCGAAGTCCAACATCAGGAAAATCGCCGCACTGAAATCAAAATTGTTTCTTTTGATTAACGTATTTCTAATTCGTTAAACGAACGTTATAACGATTGTCAAATTTCATGAAGCTTAACGCGTGTAGGTTGCCCGGATGGTGTGTACCTGATCGCCTTCATCAGCAGTGTAATTTAAAATAAAGCTGCTCGAGGAATATGTGCCCGAGCCGTTAATCGTAATCCCATCGGCATCCTGCGAACTAATGGATAACGAATTTCCCGCCACAAGCGCCTTAACACTTACCCCCGCTCCCAGGTTGTAGATGTTATTTATTTGTATTCGGCTGGTATTGCTACTATCATAAACAACCCATGCAGTGTAGTTCAGCGTTCCAACACCCTGCTCTTCCTCCGAAACATTCCACTGCCCCAAAAATTTATCGCGAGGGTCGATGTCCGGTTCAATCGGTTCTTCGTCGGCACAAGAAACTAGCGTAAATAGGGTGACTATAAAAAGGAACTTTCTCATCGTTTAGGTTTTAATTAATTACTCGTAGTAACGCTTGACTCTGAATTTTATGCGCCATAACTATTCACCACAAAAGCACTTAATCCATCTGCAAGTTTTCGATCATTGCTCAGGCGTGGAACTTTGTTTTGCCCGCCCAGTTTTCCCTCCTGCTTCATATAGTGAACAAATGCGTCTTTATTTACACATCGCAACACCAGCGGCCTTAAAACATTTCCCTGTATTAAATCTTTATAATAAATATTCTGCAGTTGCAACGCCTTATCTATTTTCAGCCTAAAAGCGTCGGGGTTGGATGGCATTTTGTTAAACTCCACAAACCATTCGTGATAAGGCAAGCCACTGCTAGGATCTACACACGGTGCAACTGTAAATTCAACAATTTCTGCAACATCTCCGAATGAAGCCTCCTTAAGCGCCAGCTCAACTTCTTCTGCAATAACGTGCTCGCCAAAAGCAGATATAAAATGTTTTACTCTTCCGCTCACCACTATTCTGTGCGGATATTTACTCACAAATTTTACGGTATCGCCAATATTATATGACCATAAACCGGCATTTGTAGTCACAATAAGCGCATAATTTACACCCAAATCAACCTCTTCAATAGTAAGGCGCCTCGGACATTCTTTTTCCAATTCTTCAAGCGGCACAAACTCATAAAAAATACCGGTGTTTAAAAGCAGGAGAAGGCCCTCAGAGGGCTGTTTATCCTGATAGGCAAAAAACCCTTCCGATGCAGGAAAAAGCTCTAGCGTATCTACCGGCATTCCAATTAATTTCTCAAACCGTGCCCTGTAAGGCTCGTAGTTAACTCCTCCGTAAACAAAAAGCGAAAAATGGGGGAAAATTTCTTTGATTTTTTTTCCATCACATTTTTGTTGAAGTACTTCAAAATACATCTGAACCCATGATGGGATACCGCTAATCAGCGTCATGGGTTTGTTGAGCGTTTCTTCAGCAATTTTCTGCACCTTGTGTTCCCAGTCTTCGATACAGTTTGTTGAATAACTTGGCATTTGATTTCGGCGCAAATAGGCCGGCACATGGTGGTTTACAATACCGCTAAGCCTCCCCAAAGGCACTCCGCCTAAATCTCCTAAAACAGGGCTTCCTGATAAAAAAATAAGGTTTCCATCTAAGAAAGATGCTTTGCCGGTTTCGTGAATATACGTTAATAGGGCATTTCGGGCCGAATCAATATGGTTGTGTATAGAGTCGGCTGTTATAGGGATATATTTTACCCCCGAAGTGGTGCCTGATGTTTTACAAAAATAAATGGGCTTTGCCGGCCAAAGCACGTCGCTTTCGCCTTTGGTAATTTTTTCGATATAAGGCCTAAAGCCCTCATAGTCGCGCAAGGGAACTCGCTGCTGGTAGTCGCTGTAGGATTTTATGCCTTTGAAATCATGCTCAACTCCAAATTGAGTTTGGGCCGCTTTTTTTACTAACTGTTCAAAAACACGCTTTTGCGTCTTTTCAGGATTTTTACTCCATGACTGGGTTTGAGCGGCTATAATGGCAGCAATTGGTTTTGAAAGAAATGACTTAATTCCCATTTTCGGCAAAATTAAAACACCATTAAATCGCGTGGATCAATTGGTGATCCGTCGTACCAAAGCTCAAAATGCAAATGCGGATTGGTTGATAATTCTCCTGAATTTCCGGTAATTGCGATCGGGTCGCCCGCTTTAACGGTTTCTCCTTCCTTTTTGAGCAATACCGCGTTATGCTCATAAACCGAAACTAAATTATTAGCATGCTGAATATGGATTACATGCCCCGCATCGGTTGTCCATCCTGAGAAAATAACAGTGCCATCGAGAGTTGCTTTTACCGACTCGTTTTTACCCGA
>JBILCR010000300.1:0-3483 GCA_044353055.1 Flavobacteriales bacterium | reverse complement strand
AATGGAGGGCGTTTATGGAGTAGAGGTTACCGATCAAAACGGCTGCAATGCCGATGTTTTGGTTACGATTCAAAATCAAACGGCAACCCTTGTAGCTACAGCAAACAGCACCAATATATCTTGCTTCGGCCTCTGCGATGGTTCGGCCAGCATTACATTAAATGGCGGAGCATCGCCCTACGATTTGGTATGGGTAAACGCCCAGAATGTAACCGTACATACCGATAATAATATAAACGCACCAAGCACGGCATCAGGGTTATGTGCAGGCTCGTACACCATAAATTTTAATGATGCCAATAACTGCCAAGGATCTGTTTCGCTTCAATTAACTGAACCCTCTGAAATTATTATTTCCTTGAATACTGAAACCATTTGTTTTGGAGAAAGTGCTAATTTATTGGTAGATGCGAGTGGAGGAACTGGTGCAGGCTATACTTTTTCTTGGCTCCCTGCCGGAACAGGAAACACCCAAAGCGTTAGTGTTTCACCTCAGCAAACCACTCAATATTCAGTTACTGTTACCGACGGAAGCGCCTGTTCCGAGGGGCCTCTTAATGTAACCGTTACCGTATCGCCTCCGTTATTGGTAGAGGCAAATGCCAATCCCGCAAGCATTTGTTTTGGCGAAACCACTCAAATAAGCGTTGCGGTAAACGGGGGTGTGGCTCCTTTTAATTATACCTGGCAGCCCGCTGGCAGTGCAGCAAACCAGAGCTCTTTTACAGCAACACCCAATGCCACTACGGTTTATTCGGTTGAGGTTACCGATGCATGTTCTAATGTGCCGGTTACCGACGATGTTATTGTTACGGTGAACAACCTGCCCAATATTCTAATTTCTGCAAGCCCACAGCAGGGGTGCCAACCCTTGGATGTAGTATTTACAAACAATACAGCAAATACAGTTAATTGTCAATGGGATTTTGGAAACGGTCAAATTGCTGCCGATTGCGGACCTGATATAACCCAACTCTATCCCGATACCGGATGCTATACTATTAGTCTGTCCGTTACAGACGCAAATGGCTGTTCCAATTCGGCTCAGTTTGATGATTATGTATGTGTACAGGAGGCGCCTCAGGCATTTTTTACGGCGAGCCCGCAGCCAACAGATTTATTTAATTCTGAAATATTTTTTACCGATCTGTCCGACAATGCGGCAGACACCTGGTTGTGGGATTTTGACGGTTTGGGCTTTTCTAATTTGCAAAACCCCTCATTTGTTTTTCCCGATACAGGATGCTATGAAGTGCTTTTAACCATAAACACCCCGGCCAACTGTCCGGCATCAGACACACAACTGGTGTGCATCAATCCGCCTTATGCGGTTTATTTTCCCAATTCATTTTCTCCCAATGACGATGGGGTAAATGATGTGTTTTCGCCTAAAGGCGAAGGCATCTTTAGTTTTGAACTCTGGATTTACGATCGTTGGGGCGAGCTCGTGTTTTTTACCAACTCGATAAACAACACTTGGGACGGACAAAAAATCAAAGGCAATGCAGTGTGCCAAGATGATGTTTATGCCTGGAGAGCCAATGTTGTGGACATCTCTTACCGGCAATATAACTTTAAAGGTAGGGTTACTTTATTGCGCTGATACAGCGTTTGGCACTTATTTTAAATAATTTTCAGCCAGATATTGTTGTTCGGTTTGTCCGGGTGTTGGAAATAATTCGGCTTCTCTGCCCAATGCATGCAAATCGCACAGCGTAGAAAAACCCGCAGCACAAACTATTTTTTCGGCGCGTGCTACTTCAATAGCAAATTGTTCATCACTAGCATTTAACTTCACATCATTTCCGTTTGCAGGCTCAGGTTGTTTCCAGCCCAAGGCACGAAAAACCAAGCCTTCATCCTGTGCCTTTTGTTTCATCTGTTTGTAAAAGCGGCTGTAATGCGGTTCAGGGCCTGATAAGATAGCCAGTAAGGTGTTAGGAACCATTTCTTCTTGAGCAGCACGTTCAAAGCGCGACAACGGACCAATAAATTTTACCGGCGGCAAACCCGCGAAAGGCATACTTAATTTTCCGCTCAAACGGTTTGCGCCTTCGAAATCGGGAACCTGAATTTCATCGAAGTTCCTTAGCAATTTCCGCATGATGCGTTGCATCATTTTTTGAGCCAACCTACCGCCAAACGGAGCAATGGGTTGGAGTTGATGGCTAATCAATACGGAATGAATCGTTGGATGCCACAAACCGTAGCGGTTGTCGGAAACAATCTGATCCAATTTTAACGATTCTGCGTGGTCCATGATCCAGCGATGCTCATCGCGAATGGCTTTACGAATTTTGAAACCTTGCACAAGTACCGACAACCAAACAGGAATACCTTGATGATAGCGAATTTCGTAGCCTTTTAAAGGGATGTATTGTACGTTCGAAAGCGATTGCCTTAACCTAGTCTCGAGGGTTTTGGGAACAGCAACGAGCACTTCTGCACCTTGCTGTTGCAATTTTCTAATTAATGGAATGCAGCGTGTGGCATGCCCCATTCCCCAATCGAGCGGAGCTACAAGTATGCGATGGGGTGAAGAGGAATTCATATCGCTTAACCCATAACTTAAGTTATGGGTTAAAGGTAGAAGGATTTCTTCTTATAACTTTTCTAAATCGATACCTTTGCAGCATGTTAGCATTAATAACTGGCGCCACTCGCGGAATAGGCAGATCTACCACACTTGCCTTGTCTCAAATGGGATATAGGCCGGCTTTTGTGGCGCGGCCATCTGAACAGCTTAATCAACTGATTAATGATGTAAAGGCTGCAAATCCAATGTATGTCGAAGGCGATTTGCGCGATGGGAAATCCATTGCTGCACTGAATAACAAACTCGCAGCAGAAGCTCTGGTTCCAGATCTTATTTTGCTCAATGCAGGAATTTTTACGCCCGGCTTGGTCGATGAGCTTTCTCCTTCAGAACTCGATGAAGCCATACAACACAATTTCACCCCGGCGCTCGAAACCCTTCATCACTGGATTCCGGCAATGAAAGCAAGAAGGCAAGGCAGAATTATATTCATAGGCTCCATCGCCACCAAGCATCCGCGTCCCGATGCTGCGCCTTATGTGTTGTCGAAGGCGCTCCTGACCTCGTATGCCGAATTGTTGTTTCATTCGCTGCGTCCTTTTGGTATCGGCGTAACGCGCATTATTCCCGGTGCTATCGATACCGATACCTGGGCCGGACTGGATGTGCCGCGCGAAAAGTTCATTCCGGCAAGTGATGTGGCAAATCTTATTGTGAGCATTGCATCGCTGGCTCCACAAACCGTTCCTGAAGAAATAATCCTGCGCCCTGCAGATCCCAATTGGTAAAATGGCAAAGAATAAACTGAAGCATTTCGCCGAGCTCGATACCTTTGAGCATGTAATTCAGCATCCGTATCAAAAAGACAATTTCGATCATCCCTTGAAAGGTCTTTGGAATACGGATTTCTTTAATCAGGCCCAACCCATAACCCTCGAAGTGGGATG
>JBILCR010000299.1:0-3501 GCA_044353055.1 Flavobacteriales bacterium | reverse complement strand
TAACGCTTTCGAAAGGAGGCAAGCCTCCAAATTTCCCTGACCAAGGAGCAAGCAAGATATCTGTAGCACTTACATCCTGTTGCAACGCAGCGTTGTTTTGAGCTTCTAAATTCATGGTATTTAAACAAAAATTAATGGCGACAAAAAGTAGTATTTTTTGTTGGGTTTTTAGTCGAGCGTGCTGGTTCATAGTTGTTAAAAGAAAGTACAAATAAATGAATTATTCCGAGGGCAAAAGCAACGATGAGTAATTTAGGAGGCTAAAACTCAGTTTGGAAAGATTCGTTATCGTAAGTTTTTTCTAAAAAATTTCATCAAACGGTTCCCTCTTTTAGAAAGAGCCCTAATACCCAATGATGGGGCTAGAAATTAATTTTTTAAGGCAAATTCTTTATTTAATGGTATACACCAATAAATGACTGCGAAGACTATTTAATAGTCAGTAATTAAACGTGTTGAGTGGATATAGAGTCGTTGGAATTACTGAATTAAAATAGTTTTTTACACGGCTATTTTTCAACTTTAATGTGAATGTTATCGGGTAACCCCAAATTCACATGCCTGTATCGCTGCGATAAGGACAAAAGCTCAAAGCAGTTTAAATAATAAAAGGCTCTTTTGAATTAAATTATATGAAACGCTATTCGATACCGTTAATAGGCATCGCTTTTCGTCGATATAAATGGACCTGTAACCAACCTGATTCGTTTATTTTTTAAGGTAATAACAACCTATAGTACACTTCATAAATAAGTGGTTGAAAATTATTTAATCATCATCATTTTCTGAGTATAATCCCCAATCTGCACCAAGTGTAAACCTGCATCCAGTTGAATATCGAAATATGAGTACGGCGCAAGGTTTCCACTGCGAAGTAATCTGCCATCGACCGAAAAAACAGTAAATGAAGTTTGAAACATCGTGCTGTTATTTATTCGCATGCGATTCTCAGAAATCTGAGCAATTGGATAGAGATTCACTTGATCTGTGACGTCTTCGGTTGCAGTTAAATTTTGACAACCGCCGCATAAATTTTGAATGAAGGGCTTGATTTCTTCATCAGTTTCGATGGTGAAATTTTGAACCGTTAACGTATTCAAAGCGCTAAAATCATAAACGCTCACCTGGTAATTTACTGCCGAATCGGCAAAATAGTCGGGTGTAGTAAACGTGGGGCATTCAAGTGTGGCTTGATTGCTCCAATGCAATAAAACCGGAAACGATTTTGATTCGGAAGTGCAAAATAGTCCGCCCGCAGCAAAAAAACCTCCACTTAAATCGGCCGATAAGAAAGGTCCTTGACTGGCATCTGAATCTAATGCTTTTATGTCGGGATTTAAAGGCAAACTTCGTGTAAACGTAACATCACCATCCATAGCGTTAAAAGCCACCATTCCCCATGAAGTATTTTCGCCATCGATAATTTTACCAAACAAGAAGGGCTGATCGTTTGATGAAACGCCCATTTGAAAGGGCTCAAAGCCTGTATCGGCCTGGTAACCTATAAGCTTCTGATCCAAAAGCTGACCATTTTCGGTAAATACTGCTACAAAAGCCGGTTGATGCGAAATACCTAGCCCAATCGAATCAACCTGTGCGGCAATGAATAGGTTTCCGTTTTCGGTTTCAGCAATTCCGCGCGTATTGAGAAATTGTAAGGTGTCGGAAAAATTTATGTATCGATTGTATTTAACCACTCCGGTGTTGCTCATTCTAAAGAAAATAAGTCCCTTACCCGGGAAACCGTCGTTAACAGAATATGAGGCCAGACCAATGTAATCGCCGTTTCGCGCAATTATGGCATGGGTAAGTTTCATTTCGCTGGCAAAAGCCGATGAAATTAGACCGCGGGTATAAAGTAAATTCCCGGTGGTATTAAAAACGCTCACTACGAAATCTTCAAAATCGATAGAACCGAAACGGCGTTTCATGCTAAATGCTGCAAAAACACGAGAACTGTCCTCAATAACAGGTCCGGCGAAATTAAGCGGACGCGGCGAATTTATTTTCTTTCCCCAGAGTTGATTATTGTTCGAATCGAGATAGCAAATGAAGGCATTACGTGTAGTATCGCTCAAAACTTCGTCGCCACAAACGATGTAATTTCCATTACGGAGAAAATAAAAAGATGCAGGATCAATCTGTTCGTTCGAATTGAATGTTTTACGCACTAAAGGTGCCCCTGCAGAATTAAACAGCAATAAACTATGCTTTCGAACCGTTACCGAATCATATTCGATAAACTGAGAAAACCCGCCTTGCCGCTTGTATACTGCAGTATTCTTAAAGTTAGTTACATCCGGAATTCCGCTAAAAAAATACGACTGCCCAAAACTGGAATGC
Source organism: Flavobacteriales bacterium (assembly GCA_044353055.1). Lineage (GTDB taxonomy): Bacteria > Bacteroidota > Bacteroidia > M30B66 > M30B66 > CAMCXT01. Next base: position 1,158 of record JBILCR010000299.1, on the reverse strand, counting down.
GGCAGGATGCAGATAACAATTAGTGCAATGAGTGCGGAAGTTCGGACCATAATTCTCAAAAATAATCGGCTTTTCGTATTAATCCTCTGCAGGCATCGGATTTAAATAAGGTAACAAATTAGGATCGGTTTCGTTGGTGCGTATGGCATCGAGAATAATTTGGAGTTGCGCCAGATTTTGACTTAAGGCCAATTTTCTGGCTTGTTTATCCTGCAATTCGCTCGAATTTGCTTTTGATGATAGCTCGGTTATTTCGTAATCCAGCATCTCTGTTTCTCCCTGAAAATATTCCATAAACTGGCTAAGCACTTGAATGCTTGCAAGCCGTAAATACCACTCGGGCGCCTTTGAAGCTAATTCGGTTATAAATGCTGTATTCTGATTTATTACTTCCTCGCCCTGTCCTAAAAAATAGCGTCCTGCCATTTGAATCATGTAATATTTTTCGCTAGGAGTTTTGCACCGCGAATATGCCGAGGTAAAGAAATTTGCTTTGTTTTTAGTTGCGGCATCGGCATAAATTGCTGCAAAAGATACGAGCATCAAACCCTGCACTGTTTTTTCGTTTTGTTCGATGTACTCTAGAGTTTTCTCCGGGTTTGCGCCATACATTGACTGTAACGCATAAGATTTTACCGTTAATGAACTATCGTTTAGCCCTGATCTCATTAATGCATCTGCTTCATCTCCTTTGTATACCGAACCAATAATACCATAAGCCGCTGCACGAACCGCTGCTTTGGGATCTTTAGCCGCTATTTGAAAAAGTAAAGATTTGAACTCATCGGGCGATTGACGTATTAAAGCTTCACTGCTGTTTATTGCATACAAACGAATGTTCCAGAATTTATCGCGCATTGCCGTTTTCATTAGTTCGCTGGTACCCGGTGCATCGAGTGAGTCGATAATTTTTTCAATAGCCTGATAACGATCTTCGTACAATTTACCGTTGAGTAAAAGCCACTCGGCATCCTTACGGTTGTTTATTTGCCCTATCGAACCCAATAACATACGCTCGGCATCTACATTAACAAAATCAGGCCGTTCAGCGCAAGGAATGTAGATGGTTTGGAGCACTTGATCCATCTGCACACGAACCCTTTTAACGTCACCGCGTGTGTAAATATCAACATCCAGAGGCAGTTTAAAGGCATCGTT
>JBILCR010000297.1:0-3507 GCA_044353055.1 Flavobacteriales bacterium | reverse complement strand
GTTTGAGGTTTGGGCCCGGAGCCTTCCTGCTGCATCACTACAATTAACCCAGATGATGTAGGCTGCTGCGCAATACTGTTTTTAGTTAAATACTCATCTCTGTTTGCCTTTTCGGCGGCGCTTTTTGCACTCATTTCTTCCTGTTGTTTTTGCATTTCTACGCGTTGTATTTCTTCAAATTCAGCCTTGGAAATAAGATCCAACAAACGAACGCAGAATAAAATTTCGTCGCCACTGCGAATAAAATCGGGTAGCACCTGAGCCCCTGCGGTTTTATACATAAACGAGTCGGCAGGCAAAATAAACTGAGCAGAGTCGCCCTCTGCAAGGCGTGCCAATCCTTCCATTAAATCGCCTTTATACTTTGGCGTAGATAAGCCCACAGTTATAAACTTTTCGGGTGCTTTGTTCGACGACATGATTAAGGAATCCTTGTCATTACGACGACGATACCATTCAAAATACACTTTGAGTTGATCGCCCTCTGCAGCTAAAACCCGTTTATCGGATTTTGCCTCCTGAATCGAGAGGAATTTCACCCCATTGGGGAGTGTAGTAAATTTTTGCTGAGTCTTAGTTTTAGACTGCGCATGAGCAAATGCTGCAGCAAACAAAAAAAGAAAACTAATTATCGTATTTTTCATTATTCAATATTAAGCAATTCCACATCAAAAACAAGCGGCGTGTAAGGAGGAATAACACCGCCTGCACCATACTCGCCATAGGCAAGATTCGAAGGGATAATCAAGCGCGCCTTCCCTCCTATTTTTAAAAGTGCGATGCCCTCGTCCCAGCCCGGTATTACCTCACCAAGGCCTAAAGTAAAGGTAAACGGCTCATTGCGTTCGAAACTCGAGTCAAATATTTCTCCATTCAAAAAACTACCGCTGTAGTGCACAGTTACCCGCTGTCCGTTTGCAGGCGTGTTGCCGCGTCCTGTTTCAACATCAACAAAAATAAGTCCCGATGCACGAGCTGCAGCTTTAATATTGTTTTCCCGCAAATAATCTGCGATAAGAGCGGGTTCTTTGGTCATATTTTCCATGGCAACCACCTCATCCCATAATCCTGCATTTGAATCGGCCGGCAAATACTCACCTTCAAAATTGCCCGTTGTATCAATAAGCAAGGACATGGTTTCTTCTATAGTTTTAAAATCTACAGCTCCCAAGGAAAAAATCAATTCCGAACCCGGCGCTATACCTTCGGGCAACTCGGGCTGCTCTGCGGTAACAAGGAAAAACGAATCGGCCGGCACTATAAAAGATGCGGAATCGCCAACATGCATATACATCAAGCCTTCCGAAATGTCGCCCGGATACTCAGGTTCATTAAGATCCATCAACTTAAGTCCATCGCCATAATCGGGCATATCGAAGGAATTAAACATTAATGAATCAGGTCCATACTTACCTCCTTTTAACCACACCCTCATAGTGCAAAACATAACATCGTTGGTATTGCCTGTTCTGCCTTCAGGATTTTGGCGATGATACTGATACATTAAGCCTGATGGATAGCGTTTAAACGCTCGGTAATCAAAAGCATTTTGAGCCCAAACAGCCATCTGCAAGAACAGAAAGAACACTCCAAGTATTGTGCGCATGATTATGTAAAGCTTGATTTATGAAAATCCAAAAATTGAGGCTGCACTTATTTGGGTGGACCTACCTGTATTTGAGGCTGCTGGTTGGGATTGGGTTCAGACTTTAAGAGCTCCACATCAAACACTAAGGTCGAAAAGGGCGGGATTACAGGCTTAGAGCCTTGTGGTCCATAAGCTAACTCGGAAGGTATTATGAGTTGTGCCGTTGAACCAACAGGCATTAATCCAATGCCTTCATCCCAACCGGGTATTACTTGCCCCATTCCTAATGCAAATTTGATGGGCTCATTACGATCAAAACTCGAATCAAACTTTTTACCGTTAAGCAAATAGCCCGTGTAATGCACCGTAACTAGTTCACCCGGCTTAGGGCGCGGACCCGTTCCTTTTTTCTTTTCAATAAGGATAAGACCCGACTCTTGGGGGGCTGCTGTTATACTTTTTCGTTTTAAGTAGTTTTGAAGGGTATCGGACTCTATGTCCTTTAATGCATCATACTCTTTTTCCATTTTTGCCTCCATTTTCTTGCGTTCAGCCTCCCACATTGCGGCTGTAACTTGTTCAGATTTAATATCCTTCACTTCGATGGTGAACATTAATTCTGAACCCGACGGAATGCTATCGGGCAACTTTTGCATTTTCTTGGTTACCAAGAAAAACGAGTCGGCCGAAACGATAAAGGAAGCCGATTCGCCCACGCGCATTTCTAGTAAACCCTCCATTAAATCGCCATCATACGTAGGTTTCGACAGCGGTATAAACTCCAATCCTCCGGGAAAATCAGGCGTCTTTACTGAGCTAAAGATTAAAGAATCGCTCTTACCATCTTTCCCAACTAAATGAACCATCATGGTACAATGGGCTATTTCACCCAACTTACCTTTTCTGCCCTTTTCATTTTTCTTAGTGTATTTAACATACAGACCGCTCTCCGTTTTATCATAACCATCATGGCCCTGCGAACACGATGCTCCCAAAATAATGACAAGAAAAAATACTGCGAGTGTCGAAAATTTATTTTTCATTTTTTAAAATTTCAATGAGTTCAATATCATAAACTACCGGACTTTGCGGCGGAATTTTATCCTGATCGCCGGTGAGCCCGTAAGCAAGGTGCGAAGGTAAAATAAATTTGGCTTTACCTCCCTGTGCCAATAATTTGATTCCTTCGTGTATACCGCTTTCTACTTGATCTTTTTCAACTGTAAACGTTTGTGCTCCTTTTTTATCAGAGCTGTAACACAATGTACCGTCTAACAATTCCACTCTGTAATTTACTGTGACTAAATCACCCTTTACGGCTTTTTCTCCTTCGCCGTCTTTTAGGATAAGGTAGCGAAGACCAGTTCCGCTAATTTTCATATTTAAATTTCTGCGCTTAGCATACGCATCAATATCTTGCTCCTCCTGACGATGCAAATTTTGGTGCGTTTTAATTAAATCCTCCTTGATCGTAACAGGGTCTTTTTCGATATCGACTTCGCCAGAGCATGAGCCCAATAAAATCACCAATAAAAAAATGAGTAACTGCATGTTCATTAACCTAATTCCTCGCACGATTTTATTTTCTGATACAAGTAATTCTTAGCATCATCTAATGTTCCATTATAAACCGCTCCGGCGGCATTAACATGACCGCCTCCATCAAAGTTATCGCGAGCAAATTTATTCACTGAAAAATCGCCTACAGACCTGAACGAAATTCTAACCTGATTATTTCGTTCGCTCATCAAAACACCCATTTTAACCCCCGAAATACTGAGTGCATAATTCACCAATCCTTCCAAATCGCCCTCCTCGTAATCAAAATCATTTAATTCGGAGGCCGATAAAACGATAACCGCCGATTTATACTCACGCATCCATTCTAATTTTGAATTTAATGCGTAGCCCCAAAGCCT
>JBILCR010000298.1:0-3507 GCA_044353055.1 Flavobacteriales bacterium | reverse complement strand
CGACACTAAATGCGGCAATTAACGGCGTAACGGCCGCCAACTATTTTGTAACCAACGGAACCGGACAGCTCTTCCGTAATTTCAACAATACCAACACCACGTTCCCGATTGGATCTAGCGCAACGGCCTACAACCCAATTATTCTAAATCAGGCAGGAACAGCAGATATAATTGGGGTAAGGGTAAAAGCTACGCCTCCTTTCGGAGCAGCGGTTAATGATGTGAATGAAATGATTGAGGTGGAGTACTATCTTAGCGAATCGGTAGCAGGTGGAAATAATTTATTTACCGGATTGCAATGGAATTTGGCCGACGAAGGCAGTGCATTCAATCGCAATTCAGGTGTTTACCATGGTATGTGGAACGGGACGGCATGGCAGGTGCGGGCGTCAAACCCTACATTTGGCTCTAATCCGTACTTCAGCAACTCAACAACTAACTATACCGGAAACCTTAGCAATACCTTGTTTGCCTTTGGTAACATCAACGGCTTCTTCCCGTGCTTACAAACTGCCAATGCGGGAGATTGGAATACTGGTGCAACTTGGAATGGCGGGGCAATACCTTCCACAGATGCCAATGTATGCCTCCTGCACAACGTGAGTGTGAGTACTGCCGATGCAACTATTTCGAACGTAACCATCAACACCGGGGGAGCGCTGAATATTGGTGCAGCCTATAACCTCGACATCCTTAATTTAGGTAGTGTGGTCAACAATTCGGGCAGCACTGCTAATCTGGGTTCGGGTACTGTGCGTTTCCTTGGAACAGGTGCTTTCGCAGGAACATCAGGCATTACGGCCACAAATGTTCAGTTAAATGGGAATACCACGTTTAATTCAGGAATTACGACTACTGTTACCGGTAACCTTACCCTGAATTCGGGCAGCTTTATTACATCAGGCTCGCCAACGTACGCATCTACATCTACTTTAGTTTATAATATAGGTGGAGCATATAATGTAAACACAGAATGGAACGGCAATGCAACATCTGCCGGTTTAGGTATCCCTCAAAATGTTACCATCCAAAACGCAACTACGGTAAACATGCCTAACAGCAACCGTGGCCTTGCGGGCAATATCAATATAAGCAATGGAACACTGGCATTAAACGGTACTTCGGGCGACTTATACATTGGTGGAAACTGGACCCGTGCGGTAACCTCTACTTTTACTCCGAACAACCGAGCGGTTTTCTTTAATGGAGCTTCTAATCAAACCATCTCAGTTACAGGCGGTGGTACCGAAACATTTGCCTACATGCTGGTTACCAAAACAGGCGGTTCATTGCTTCTTGATAATGTAAATGCAACCGATGTCACCATTAACGCCAGCACCGGAAATGTACTTCAAATAAATGGAGGCAACACCCTTGATTTGAATGGAAGAACCCTTTTGCTTAGCGGTACTTCGGGCAATTTCAACGTTACCGTGGGATCCGCATCTGTAACAGGTGCAACCGGTTCGGTATTTGCCGTAACCAACGGAACCAAAACCGTAACACCGGCAGCAGGCGCTACGCTAAACTTTGGACCAAATGTGCGTGTTGCCTTAAGCAACGGGATGAATTTTGGAGCCAATACAACCACCGTTCAAGGCATTTTGCAACTTGCCAATGGCGGCTTTGTAAGTACTAACCCTCCAATCTATGCCACAGGTTCAACACTTCGTTACTTTACGGGTGGAAACTTTAGCCGTTCAACAGAATGGAGTGCTACAAGCGGACCCGGTTATCCACATAACGTAGAAGTAATTCAAAACGGTACGGTAACTACACTGGATGTAAGCACGGGTTCAACACCGCTGCAAATGGAAGGAAACCTCACCATTAACACCGGTGGAATTGTAACCATGAACAACCGCAACAATCCGCTCATTGTTAAAGGCAACGCTTCGGTAGGTTTAGGAGCTTCAGGTACATTGGTATTAAGTTCAGTTATTGGGGGAGATATCCAGATTGCTGGCAATCTGAGTCGTTTGGATGCAGGTATAATTACTCAAAACGGACGCGAGATAGAGATGAATGGAACCACACCTCAAACCATAGGAGGCATCAGTTCATTTGAATTCCTAAAAATTAACAACAACGGCTCTAATGTTATTATTGGAGCACCAATTACCGTTAATAATCGACTGAGTCTTAGCTCGGGTACCTTTATCCAAAACAGCTTTTCGGTTATTATGGCCAATGGAAGTAAGATTATGCGTTCCAATGGATTTATGTCTGAGCCGCCTATTGTTGTTGGTTCTGACCAATACGACATGGAATATCAGGCTTCTGTTACTACAGACGTAGAATACCTTGGCAATAATGAGATTCGCGATTTGATTATTGGATCGGGAACTACCGTAACCCTGCAGTTTAATAAAACATTCAACCGCAATCTCGATTTGGCCGGCGATTTAAACCTTGGCGGATTTACCTTAACGGCGCGAGGTAAAGCGACCAATCCTTCATTCTCGGGAAGCATTAACCTTAGCGGTGGCGGCACACGCACAATCTCAGGTTCTGCAGGTTCGCGCTTCGATATTACCGGACTTGGCGCCAATGAACCTACAAAATACACCAAAACATTCTCCACATTTGGCGGAACACAATTGTCCTTTGATTCGAATGTATTGGTTCGTATTGGAGATGGCGCTGTTGACTTTGGAACAGGCAATCCGGTAACGATTAACGGTGTATTGCAGGTGCTTTTAGGTGGGTCGGTTGGCTTATCGCTCAATTCATGTTTCTACGGCACCAACTCTACATTACGATTTGCCAATACCGTAGATTACCAAATTGGCTCAACAGATAAAACCTGGGCGGCAGGTGCTATAAACTCTGGCGCTGCAGGTATTCCATGGAATGTAGACATTAACGATGGAGGAACCGATCTTACGTTGAATGACACGCGCGCTCTTCGTGGAAATTTAACGATCACCAACGGTACATTTACCTTAAGCAATGCCTATACAGGCTCATTCAACATCGGCGGCAACTGGACACGCTCCGGAGTTACCAGTGCCTTCAACAATGCCTTTAATAAAAAAGTGGTATTCGACCGCCAAATTGCCGGCGATCAAACCATTACTACCTCAAGCGGTGTATTAGGCGAACGCTTCTACGACTTAGAAGTGTCAACGTTTGGCGGTAATGTTACCTTGGCGAGTGCAACCGGACTCGAAGTATTAAACAACCTCAATTTTGTTAGCGGAAATCTTAATCTTTCAGGTAATGCATTAGCAGTAGGTACACCTGCTGTAAATGGCTCTATTACTAATGGTACTTCTTCGGCCTATATTGTTACTTCTGGCGGAACAGTAAAACAATTCACCAATACCAACGCGGCATTTGCATACCCGGTGGGCGATGTTGTTAACTACTCGCCTATGCTTGTAACTATTGACAATGGTGCTCAAGCCGGTGCTTCAATTACGGTTTCGGTAACCCCCACTGCACATCCCAACGCCATAGGCACCAATGCAGCAACACAGTATATCAAACGCTTCTGGAGTGTTG
>JBILCR010000296.1:0-3508 GCA_044353055.1 Flavobacteriales bacterium | reverse complement strand
CAGTAATTTACAATCAGGTACTTTATTTCTTACAATACAACCCCATCTAAAATAAAATGGATAAAAAAATCAGAATAGGCGTAGTGGTTTTTCCGGGCTCCAATTGCGACCAGGATATGGTGGATGCATTATCGGCGTTCGGCAATACCGAAGTGTTTAAATTATGGCATAAAAATCAAAATCTTGAGCAGGCCGATTTAATTGTGCTTCCGGGTGGTTTCTCCTATGGAGATTACCTAAGATCGGGAGCAATTGCACGGTTTTCTCCCATAATGGAGCAAGTAAGCCGTTTTGCCGAACAAGGTGGAAAAGTATTGGGGGTGTGCAACGGGTTTCAGATTTTATGCGAGGCAGGCCTGCTTCCGGGCGCTTTGTTGCACAATGAATCGCACCAGTTTATCTGCGAAAATGTTTACATAAAGCCGGCAAACCATGAAACGGCCATCACCGCTGAACTCGAAAAAGATGCTCCGCTTTGTATTCCCATTGCACACGGCGAAGGACGCTTTTTTACCGATGCCGAAACCCTTTCATCTATGAAAGCCAATCATCAGATTTTGTTTACCTATTGCAGCAAGAATGGAACATATGCTAATCCGAATGGATCGATGGAAGCTATTGCCGGCGTGTGTAATGCACAACATAATGTATTTGGTATGATGCCGCATCCCGAACGTGCCGCGCACCACGATTTAGGAAATACCGATGGCAATAAAATTCTCGCTTCGCTGCTGCATCATCTTTTTGATTCGGTTCCAGCCATTTAATGTTCTTACAATCCCAAAGCATGAAAAAAGATAACGTAGTATTCGAACTAATTGAAGAAGAAACCATACGTCAAACCGAGGGCATCGAACTCATCGCCTCCGAAAACTATGTAAGCAAGCAGGTTATGAAAGCGGCCGGTTCGGTGCTTACGAATAAATACGCCGAAGGCCTCCCCGGGAAGCGCTATTATGGCGGCTGTCAGTGGGTTGATGAAATTGAAACCATTGCCATAAACCGACTCAAAACCTTATTTAATGCCGAATGGGCCAATGTGCAGCCGCATTCGGGAGCTCAAGCCAACGCCGCAGTAATGCTGGCATGTCTTAATCCGGGCGATAAAATTTTGGGCTTCGACCTCAGTCACGGCGGCCACCTTACCCATGGGTCTCCAGTTAATTTCTCGGGCAAACTCTACCAGGCCTCCTTTTACGGGGTGGAGAAAGAAAGCGGCCTTATCGATTGGGACAAGGTAGAAGCCACCGCCAAAAAAGAAAAACCCAAAATGATTATTTGCGGTGCTTCTGCCTACAGTCGCGACTGGGACTATGCACGTTTACGTTCAATAGCCGATAAACAAGGTGCTCTTTTGTTGGCCGATATTTCGCATCCTGCCGGATTGATTGCCAAAGGGTTGCTCAATGATCCGCTCCTGCATTGCCATATTGTAACTTCTACCACCCACAAAACGCTGCGTGGGCCTCGCGGTGGCATTATCATGATGGGTAAAGATTTTGAAAATCCGTTCGGAATTAAAACGCCTAAAGGAGAAATTCGCCCCATGTCGGCAGTGCTCGATGCAGCCGTATTTCCCGGAACACAAGGCGGCCCGCTCGAACACATCATTGCGGCCAAAGCTGTGGCTTTTCATGAGGCTCTTTCTGATGATTATATGAAATACATAATCAATGTGCAGCATAATGCCCGTGCCATGGCTAAAGCCTTTGTTAAAAAAGGATATCATATTATCTCGGGCGGCACAGATAATCATCTTATGCTTATTGACCTGCGCTCCAAGAACATTACCGGTAAAGAAGCTGAACTGGCTCTCGGTAAAGCCGATATTACCGTTAATAAAAACATGGTGCCTTTCGACGACAAATCGCCTTTTACCACCTCAGGCATTCGGATAGGTACCGCTGCTATCACTACTCGTGGCATCAGCGAAAAAGAAATAGCACAAATTGTGGACTGGATCGACAAGGCCATTACCCATGCTCAGAATGATAAAAAATTAAACACCATCAAAAAACAGGTAAATGAGCTCATGGAAACGTTTCCATTGTTTGCCTGATAAAAACCGCATACATCATGATTCGCGCTAACGATCCAAACCTTAAAAGCTGGGTACCTGTAACAGAAGATTCAGATTTTCCAATTCAAAATCTGCCGCTGGGTATCATTAAATACAACGATAGCCATAAAGTGGCTACACGAATTGGCAATTATGTGCTGGATCTGGCGGCATTAAACCGAAATGGCCTGCTGGGAGTTGACTATGCCGATGGTTTATTTGAGAATGAATATTTAAACGACTGCCTGAGTTTGGGCCGTTCTATGTTGCGCGATTTACGCGACCGACTCAGCCAACTGCTCGATGTTAGACATACCGCGCTTAAAGGCGACCGAGAGCTGCGCGAGGAATGCCTTTTACCTCTTGAAGCCGTGGAAGTATGTATGCCTGTAAAAATTGGCAATTACACCGATTTTTATTCCAGTAAGGAGCATGCCACCAATGTTGGAAGTATGTTTCGCGATCCGGCCAATGCGCTCTTGCCTAATTGGAAGCATATTCCCATTGGCTATCACGGCAGAGCTTCGTCGATTGTATTAAGTGGAACGCCCATAAAACGACCTAGCGGACAACTAAAGGCACCCGATCAGGATGCGCCCGAATTCGGCCCCAGCAAACAACTCGATTTTGAATTGGAAATGGCATTTGTAACCTGCAAATCAAACCCCTTGGGGAGCACCATTTCTATGAACGAGGCAGAAGATTACATCTTCGGCATGGTGTTGTTTAACGACTGGAGTGCACGCGATATTCAGTCGTGGGAATATGTGCCGCTCGGACCATTTTTGGCCAAAAACTTCGCATCCTCTATTTCGGCATGGGTGGTAAGCATGGATGCGCTCGAACCGTTTAGAGTAAACGGTCCGGATCAGGATCCGAAGCCCCTACCCTATTTACAGTTTAATGGCGCTCACAATTACGATATACAACTCGAAGTGTACATCGAATCGCCACGTTTTAATCCGAGCCGCATCTGCACATCCAATTTTAAATACATGTATTGGAATATGATTCAACAGCTGGTGCATCATGCATCAAACGGGTGTAATATTCAAATTGGCGATATGTATGCATCGGGCACCATAAGTGGTCCCGACAAAAGCAGCTACGGCTCCATGTTGGAATTATCGTGGCGCGGCACACAACCCTTAAAGATGCCCGACAACACCGAACGTAAATTTATTAATGACAACGACACGGTGATTATGAAAGCATTTTGCCAAAACGAAAGCGTTCGAATTGGATTTGGAGAAGTAAATACCACGGTAAAACACTGCATATAGGTCTTAAGCAATTAGCATAGAGCATAATTAAATTCACAACTACCTACTTCGCTATTGCTGCTTTTCAGCAACATTATTCCAAATCTTCACAGGCACAAAAAACACTTTCGCTATGTTTTAATGCTCCTTAATTTTAGTAAGGTTTCTATTGAATTTCGCCCTAAAG
>JBILCR010000295.1:0-3511 GCA_044353055.1 Flavobacteriales bacterium | reverse complement strand
TCGCTCATATAGCTTGTAACAAGCCAGTTATGTTCAAACGAACCTTGGCCATACGTATAGGGCGAACTCACATTCAGATATGCGTTTGTTGGTTGATAATAATAGGTAAAGGCGGCATCGCACACTGGTACGGTTGTGTCTGGGATGGTAATTACCTGACATTCATTGGTATTACATCCCGATGCCGTAATCATCAATTGCTGACATACATTGTAGGTAGCGCCGGGCTCCACATAATATATGGCAATCTCTGTGTTTTGTGTCGGATTTGGAATCCCCGGTCCGGATAACGTCCAGTAATGCAGGTCGTTCATATACCCTGCAGGAAAATCGGGCGTAAGGGTAAGGCCGTACTGATTGTCTAAAGTATAGGTGAATCCGGCATCGCAGTAAATAAAGGTGTCGCAGGAGCTTGCCGTACAGCCATCACTGAATGTTAATGTAAGGCAGGCTTCGACATAATCGGGCGAATTAAACGTGCTTCCGGCAAAATATGCAGATGGAGTAGCGCTAAAACTTGCCGAGGAGGTTGCTGTGTCGGCTTGGAAAGTGGTTACATACCAAGCATACGATTGAATTCCGGGTAATGTATCGGTGTAAAAGCGATACATATTACCGTTCATTATGGTCATATAAATGGGTGCCGAACAGCTGGAATTGTTGCTACAAAGTATTTGAAAATCTGCAGTGGCTAAATCTACAGTGCCTTGATTGTTAGAAACCGTTTGTATTAACGTGGAACTGTCGCAATTGATGGTTTGAATGGTAAACACCAGGTTTGGACCAATCTCGCTGCCACCAAAGATGGTATCGCCAAACACTCCATTGGAATTGGTAAAAACTGTCTCGGTCATTCCCATACCGGTAATGGTCACAGGCCATCCGATTATCGGATTGTTTGAATTAACATCGGTAATTGTACCTTGTATAATTAAGTCATTGGCCGTAGCTTGGGCATAGGAACCGATCGACAATACTGCAAAAAGCAAAGAGAGGAGGAGCTTTTTCATAGGCTTAAAATTTAATGTGATTCAAATGTCTTTATAAAAGTGCTATCCAGGTTCTTTAGTTTTAAAAAATATTACGCGCTCAACAAAGATGTATTTTATTTAAAATATTTGAATTTCAATATTATAGCAATTAGAATACTGTATTCATTCAAATTAATATTTCCTGTTGTGTTTTCACTATTTAAGTGGAAATCATTGATAGAAATTGGGGATATAGGTAGTAAGTAGTTTCCATTGTAGGCAAAGTATCCATCATATACTATTCTCCATTTATGGAAGCACTCATTCACCCCATTATTATTCCCGCTATCGTTGCCGACATATACGAGGCCAAGGTTCCTGCCAACAATGCTTTAAGTCCAAGTCTTGCCAAATCGGCACGCCTCTCAGGAGCGAGTTCGCCGATTCCCCCTATTTGCATGCCCACCGATGAAAAGTTGGCAAACCCGCAAATGGCAATAGAACAAATAAGTAAACCTTTTTCGGTAACGATAGGCACCGATTTATTGGCCAAATTTTGAAAGGCTACAAACTCGTTAACCGTAAGCTTCTGCCCCAGCAATGTGGCAACGCCATTAACATCCTGCGCCGGTACACCCATTGCCCAAGCCATAGGGTAAAACAGTTTTCCAAAAATCCAGTCGAGGCTTAACGTGAAATCGGGGTTGAATAAATGTCCAATGTGTATTAAAATCCAGTCAATCATCGTTATAAGTGCAATAAATCCAATTAGCATGGCAATAACGTTCATGGCTATTTTAAAGCCGTCGCCGGCTCCATGCGAAATAGCATCTATCACATTCACATAATGGCTTTTTACATTGAGTTTAACCTTTCCCATGGTTTGACTCTCTTCTGTTTCGGGGAAAATGATCTTTGAGATGACCAAGGCTCCCGGTGCTGCCATCAGACTGGCTGCAATAAGTTTGGGTGCCAAATCGAGGCCTGCTTTGCTTCCCATGTTAACATACACCACAAGTATGCCGCCTGCAATACATGCCAAGGAGCCGCTCATGCTGGCCAATAGCTCACTGCGGGTCATTCCTGCAAGGTAGGGTCTAATCATTACCTGTGCTTCAACCTGTCCAACAAAAGCGCTTGCCACGTTCGAAAGCGCCTCTGCGCCGCTTACTTTCATTACGGTATTCATAGCGCGCGCAATGAGTGAAACCACCCGCTGCATGATGTTGAGGTGATATAAAATAGCTACCAACACGCACACAAGGATAATGGTGGCCGTAACGTTGAAGGCAAAAACAAAACCTCCGGCAAAGAAATTACCTATACTGCCATCGTTCTGCTGCACTCCAATACCGCCGTAAACAAACGAGGCTCCTTTGCGGGCAAATTCTTCAATCTTTTCCATACCATGTCCTACCGTTTGAAAAAAACGTGTAACAGGTGGAATACGAAGAACCAGCACTGCAATTACAATTTGGAGTGCAATGCCGCTGAGCACCAGTCTATAATTAATCGATTTTTTATTGTTCGAAAACAACCATGCAATTAAAAGAATTAATGCAAGGCCCAATAGGCCGGAGAAACGTTCCATCGTGAAAATTTTGTGTGAAATGTAGGAAAAATATTTCCTCTTGTAGCCATTTCATTCCGATATGGTAACTCTTGTTCACAACCATTTACCCACTTACTTGTTTATAGCCTATGAAATTCGCTGTTTTTTTGCTTCAAAACATGTTTCTTTTCGTTGCATGCAGCAGCAGCAGAACCGATATGTCAAGCCCTAAAATTATGTCAGACTCTTTGCCCCATATCTATTATTCGCGCACCGATACTCAAAAGCTCAATCTGTCGGATGAAGAGTGGAAAAAGATCTTGTCGCCCGAGGTGTACTACATCGCCCGCGAGAAAGGCACCGAATATGCTTTTTCGGGCAAATACTGGAATTATACGGGCAAGGGTACGTATTACTGTGCAGCATGCGGCAATGCGCTATTCAGATCCGATGCGAAATTTTCGAGCTCTTGCGGATGGCCAAGTTTTTTCGAACCGATCCGATCGGGCAGCATGATTTACCATGAAGACCGATCGCATGGTATGATTCGTACAGAGGTATTGTGCGCCCGTTGCGACGCCCATTTGGGACATATTTTTGATGATGGTCCGCCGCCCACGTATAAGCGTTACTGTATTAATTCGCCTATTATTGATTTTGAGCCCGACAAATAGTGCTTTACGGGATGCAACGCCAAAACGATAGGTTCTCTCGAAGCAAAACCCCGCCTTCAATATGGAGTTCGTTTTCCGCCTCAGTGGGAATGTAATTGTTTAGAGCCAATTTGTAGATTCCGGGTTCTAAATCCGCCACCAGATTCCCATTTTTAACATTAAATGCCTTCGATTGACTTTGTAATTCAGCAATGTCGGGTAGAGGAAACTGTTGTGTGAGCGAAAAGGGTATAAAGTAGACTGTTCCGTTAAACTTTGAATAATCTCGGTCAAACACCGGTTTAAATGCTGGCGTACAAGCACCTTCTCCAAGG
>JBILCR010000293.1:0-3519 GCA_044353055.1 Flavobacteriales bacterium | reverse complement strand
ATTTATTTACAGGGATCGAAAAGCAGAAAGGATGGCTGCAATGCAGCAACAGAAGAATATTTATAAAGTGTTGATTTCTTTCGGGCTAGCCTCTTCGGGGCGAAAATTATTGCGGCTTGCTACGCAAATGCTGGGGCACAAAAACAGGGCTGTTGAGTTTAAAGCCATTCACGTTACATTGGGTGCCGATGTGAGTTTGATTAATGTAGAGGATTTCGAGCGACAGAGTTTTAGGCCAATTATCGCCGAGGCTGAAAAGCTCGATGTGCCTCTTAAGAAAGAGTACAAATTCGCAGCCGACTTATTCAAAGAAGTCGATGGGCAAATACAGGAAGATCAAACCGATTTGTTGCTGCTCGGTGCCGGAAAATCGCTTTATACGGGTTCTCTACTTGGAAATATTGTTGGAGTAACCAAGTCGTTTGCTCCCGAAAACCTGCTTGATACCATTACGGGGCAACGTCCTATTTTGCCTGTAAATGACTTAATCGACGAGAAAGCTCGTAGTTTTATTCAAGACAGCGATTGCGATGTTGCTGTATTCATCGATCGAAACTTTTCGGATGCCGACAATATATTCATCCCTGTTTTTCGCACTGAAGATGCAATATTGCTAAAGTATGCAGCTAATTTCTCCCGTAATTCCGGCTCCGAAGTTATTGTGAGCGAGCAGCAACACTTTTCCGAAATAGACCGCGAATTCGCTTCATTTACAACTGAATTGCCCGGTAAATTGAAACGTTCTGAAGATAATCTTATCACCAAAGACTTTTTCGATCAGCAAGATTTAATGCTCATAACCTACGAAAGTTGGCGGATTCTGCTCGAGAACAAAAGCGATTGGCTCGACCATTTACCAAGTGTGCTAATAATACGTTGCAAAAAGTCATGAAACGCTTTTCTAGACGAGCTTCTTGTGTGGTGCTTCTTGTGTTGCTGTTGCAAGCGGGTGGTTTGTGGATAGGCATCAAGATGCTGCAGGCATTGCGTATTGTGCAACAAGAAATTCGTGCTAAATCGAATCCAGAAAATGCAGTGAGTTTTACGATTAGCAAAGCGCGATTTCAAGCATGTGCTATGGATGATGGAAAAGAGTTGAAGCTTGACGGGAATATGTTTGATGTTATTTCGATTGAATTTAAGGCTGATTCGGTGCTGGTATCGGCCTTGGAAGATCAAATTGAAGAACGCTTGATTGCTTTGTTGAATCATACATCAACATCCACAGATAAAAATGCGTCGAGTGATGCCTACATGATGGCACTGATGCACCTGCAGTTTATTCCTCCTGCGGATTTAGCATTTGAATTTATGTGCATACCTCCCCGAGACACTTCGGTATTTATAGGAGTAACGATACCGTGGGATTCGGACGTGCTGCGCGATTTGGAGCAGCCTCCCGAAAGCAAAAGAAACATCGTTTAATCATTTCTTTTGTTTAATCCGTCACCCGATATTCACTTTCGGTGTGCACATCATTTTTTTTATGAAAACCATACTACTTGCACTGGCTTGCATCACAGGCTTGAGCAATACTTTATGTTCACAAGTCATACGAGATTCTATTCGAACCATCGACTTAAAGCAATATGTTATTTCGGCTAGCCGCGATCCGGAGCCGGAACACGCAGTTAGTCAGCAAATAAATATCCTCTCTGCAAACCGACTCAGCAAACTTCAACCACAAACTACTGCCGATGCACTGGCTTCAATGCCCGGTGTGTTCGTGCAGAAAAGCCAAATGGGAGGCGGAAGCCCCGTTATTCGAGGCTTTGAGGCGAGCCGAATTCTGTTGGTTGTAGATGGCGTTCGGATGAACAACCTCATTTACCGTGCAGGTCACTTGCAAAATGTCATCACTGCCGATAATTTCTCGCTCGAACGCATTGAGGTGCTTTCGGGCCCAGCATCGAGTGTTTACGGCACCGATGCATTGGGCGGCGTAGTGCATATAGTTACACGCAATCCGGTATTTTCGGAGAACGACGCATTGAAAATAACTTCAGGTATTGCGTCGCGCTACAGCAGTGCGAATAGTGAAAAAACGCTGCACGGCGATATGAATCTGGGATGGAAAAATTTTAGCTCCTTCACCTCATTTTCCCTATCCGACTTTGGCGATTTACGGGCAGGAAAAACCATGAATCCATTTTACGGAAAATCGTTTGGCGCTCGCAATTTTTATGTTGAACGCATCAATAATTATGATTCGCTCATGTCCAATTCCAAGCCCGAAATGCAAGTTGGAAGCGCCTATAAGCAATACGATGCGGTGCAGAAATTCGCCTTGCGAACAGGAAATTCGGGCTTGCATAAACTCAATTTCCAGTATTCGACCAGCAGCGATATTCCGCGCTACGACCGGCTTACCGATCCTACAGACATCGGTTTGAAATTCGCCGAGTGGAGTTACGGGCCGCAAAAGCGCTTTCTAGGCGCATACGATTACAGTCAAAATTTTAATGCGCGATTTTTTAGCCGCATCAAGGCCGGTATAAATTTTCAGGATATTGAAGAAAGCCGTATTACCCGAAAATTTGTCGATCCCACGCGGATTATCCGCATCGAGAACGTGCAGGTGGCGGGGGCGTTTACCGAACTGATACGTGAAACCGAAAACCATACGCTTCGTTTGGGTGCCGATGCCCAATGGAATACCTTAAAATCGACGGCAACAGCCTTTAACCTCGATGTGGGTATCACAATGCCAGCAGACACCCGCTACCCCGACGGCGATAACACCATGCTGAATATGGGCGTATATGCACTCCACGCATGGAACATCAATAAAGATCTGCGTTTGAACAGTTCGGCCCGTATGGGATATTCGACCTTGCGCTCGACCATTATTGATACTTCGTTCTTCCGTTTGCCGTATTCATCCGTTTATCAAAACGTGCCTGTATTTTCGGCATCCACAGGACTCGTAAAGCAGTTTAAAGAAGCATCCACCATGCGCATGGGCGTTTCGACCGGCTACCGCGTGCCGAATGTGGACGATTTAAGTAAAATTTTCGAATCGGCACCCGGGCGCATCATTGTACCCAATTCGACGATAAAGCCCGAGATGACCATAAGTCCCGAATTGGGATTTACCTACCGCAATCAGAAAGGAATTAGTTGGGAAAATACGGCATACTACACCCAATTTATAGATGCCATTGTAGTTTCGCCATTTCGGTGGAATGGAGCCGACAGCATCGTTTACGGCGGCGAAACATCGGCTGTTTATGCCCCACAAAATAATCAGAAAGCCTATATCTGGGGCATTAACTCCTACCTGCGCATCGAACCGCTTGAATATTTCTCACTTGCAGCCGGGGCTAATTACACCTACGGCCGTATCAAAACCGATTCGACAAGCATTCCACTCGATCATATACCGCCCCTTACTGCGCGCATGGAGCTTGGCTACGAAACCGATCGATTGCAGGCATTGGTATTTATGGCATACAACGGCTGGAAACGGATAGCCGATTACAATTTGGGAGGCGAAGACAACGAGCAATATGCAACGCC
>JBILCR010000294.1:0-3519 GCA_044353055.1 Flavobacteriales bacterium | reverse complement strand
ACCCTGTTTTTTGTATCGAACCGCTCCGACAAACAGGCACAGGGCTCAAAAGACATTTACCTAGCCGATGTGGCCGAAGACGGCACGATTAGCAGTATTCGCAATGCCGGGCCAATTATAAATACCCCATACGAAGAGGATGGCGTTTTTTGTCACCCCGACGGTAAATCAATATTCTTTAGTTCACGCGGGCATAATACCATGGGTGGCTTTGATATTTTTAAAACCACCTTTGAAAATGGAGAATTTTCAGCTCCAGTAAATGTGGGTTATCCGATAAACTCACCTGAAGATGATGTGTTTTTTATTCTATCAAAAGACGGAAAACGGGGGTATTTTGCTAGCTATCGCGAAGAAGGATACGGAGAAAAAGATATTTACGTGATGAATTTTCTTGAAGAGGTAGAAGCCCTTGCCTCGATTCAAGTAAGCATCGTTGACACCTTAAAGAAAGAAAAAATAAAAGCGCTGGTTGAAATTACAGATGCATCGGGAACCATTATCATGTCGCGCATGGCCGAAAACGGCGAAACCATGGCCAATGTTCCAGCGGGTAAGCTTTACACACTTAAGGTAAGTGCAGATCCGTATTATCCGTACGAAGAAAATTTAAACATCCCTTTTGAAGCAAGCAACCAGATTATTCGTCGCACGGTTGAACTATCCACAGAAGCGCCCTCTCTGGTTTCAGGAATTATTGTAGATAACACGACCCGAATACCCTTGCAGGGAGAGATTGAAATACACGATTTGCTTACAGGAGAAATTATCAAAACAGCAAATTCTGCTAAAGACGGCTCATATAACGTAAAATTACCTGCCGATAAAAAATATCAGTTACAAACACGCTCGCTTGATTACCGCACTTACACCGATACCTTGAGGATTGATAAAGGTATGGAAGGCAAAGACATGCAAATCGATTATGGATTAAAGAAGCTGGATCGGGTAAATGTTATTGCGTTAAAAGGAACTATAAAAGACAGTGAAAGCGGCAAATTGCTTAACGCAGAAGTGGTGATAACAGAATATGGGGGCATTCCCCTAATTGTTTATTCAAAAGACGGCAATTACGATGCAGTAGTCTCAAATGGTGCAACGTACACTATAACCGTTGAAAAAGAAGGATATTTGAGTTATACCAATCGGGTTGAAATTCCCGATTCAACCTATGGTAGAGACGTGATTCTGGACATTAATCTGCTTAAAGCAGAGAAAGGATCGCGCATGGTATTGAAGAATATTTTCTTTGATTTCAATAAATCTACCCTGCGTCCCGAATCGTATGCATCGCTGCGGTTATTGCTAGCGGCCATGAAAAATTATCCTACCATGCAGATTGAAGTTTCGGGCCATACCGATAATGTGGGATCCTTAAATTACAATCAAGTACTTTCGGAATCGAGAGCTGCCGTGGTAAAGGAATATTTGATACAAAACGGCATTGCATCCAAAAGAATTATTTCGGTGGGTAAATCGTTCAAGCAGCCTATTGCCAGTAACGAAACCGATCAGGGCCGCCAGTTGAACCGACGCACCGAGATAAAGATAATTTCGATGGAATAAGGGCTTTAGCTTCATATTGCTAAATTTGCGCTCCTTTTAAGCCCCATGAGCCACATCAAAGAAGAAATAGGCAAACGCCGCACCTTTGGAATTATCTCGCATCCCGATGCCGGAAAAACCACCCTCACCGAGAAGCTATTGCTCTTTGGTGGAGCCATACAAACCGCGGGAGCCGTTAAATCGAATAAAATAAAGAATACTGCGGCATCTGATTTTATGGAAATTGAAAAGCAGCGTGGAATTTCGGTAGCCACCTCGGTTATGGCTTTTCATTATGGCGGGGTTCAGATAAATCTGCTCGATACGCCCGGCCATAAAGACTTTGCCGAAGATACCTACCGCACGCTAACGGCAGTTGACAGTGTGATTTTAGTAATTGACTGTGTTAAAGGTGTTGAAGAGCAAACAGAAAAACTGATGGAAGTTTGCCGCATGCGCGATACGCCGGTAATTGTATTTATCAATAAAATGGACCGCGAAGGGCAAAATCCTTTTGATTTGCTTGATGAGCTCGAACAAAAGCTGAATATTAAAGTGCGACCTCTGAGCTGGCCCATTAGCATTGGACAAACATTTAAAGGCGTTTATAACTTATACGATCGCTCGCTCAATCTATTCAACCCCAACAAAACAAAGATTGAGGAAGATGTGGTTTCTATAAACGATCTGAATGACCCAGAACTGGAGCGCCATATTGGCACTAAAGATGCTGAACAGCTGAGGCAAGATGTTGAACTGATAGAAGGAGTATATGATACCTTCGACAATCAAAAATTTTTAGACGGAAAACTAGCACCGGTATTTTTTGGATCGGCCATTAATAACTTTGGGGTAAAGGAGTTGCTCGACACGTTTATAAGGCTCGCCCCCTACCCTCGCCCACGGATGGCAGATAAACGCGAAGTAAAGCCCGATGAAACAAAATTTAGCGGATTTGTTTTTAAGATACATGCCAATATTGATCCAAGGCACCGCGACCGTATCGCGTTTCTAAGAGTATGTTCGGGTAAGTTTGAGCGTAATAAGTTTTTTCATCATGTGCGGCTGAATAAAGACTTTAGATTTAGTAGTCCGGCTACGTTTATGGCTCAGGAAAAAAATATTATTGAAGAAGCTTGGCCGGGCGATGTTATTGGATTGTATGATACAGGCAATTTCAAAATTGGGGATACACTTACAGAGGGCGAAGAATTACAATTTAAAGGAATTCCGAGCTTTTCGCCCGAACTTTTTAAGGAGGTAGTGAATACCGACCCAATGAAATCGAAGCAGCTCGAAAAGGGCGTACAACAGCTAACGGAAGAAGGTGTGGCACAGCTTTTTATTCAAAACATGGGCACTAAAAAAATTATCGGTACTGTAGGAGAGCTCCAGTTTGAGGTAATTCAGTACCGCCTCAAACATGAATACGGTGCATCGTGCAATTTTTACCCTATGAACGTTTATAAAGCCTGTTGGATAACATACGAAGACAAGGCTGAATTTGAAAAGTTTATTAAATACCGCGGGCAGCAGATTGCTTATGATAAAGAACAAAATCCGGTATTTTTAGCAGAGTCGGCTTGGATGTTAAATACCTTAATTGCCGATTTCCCTAAATTGAAATTCCATTTTAATTCGGAATTTAAAACAGGAAGTTGAAGCGCATACGAGTATATAATTACCGACGTTGAACCTTCATGTTAAGCGTTATCATTTTATGATACCTAAATTAATTAAGACAGAACGCGCTTAACGATAAAGAATACCCCAAATATTCTTTAATTTCGAATTTATCAAAGCTTGATTGCCAACAATTAAAACAAAGAAGGGTAAATAAGCAGTTTTATAGCGAATTAAGCCCCCTGTAACCGGACTAGTAAATCCAATTACGAAGGCAAGTATTAGTATAAATCCCCAAAAAGGAAGCAACTGCACACTATATTTTTGCTTGAGCAGTGAACGTAAAAAGAG
>JBILCR010000292.1:0-3526 GCA_044353055.1 Flavobacteriales bacterium | reverse complement strand
TAGCTAAGAAACCTGAAGCCATCATTGAAAAAGCTGTTAAAGGTATGCTTCCCAAAAACCGTTTGGGTCGTGCCATTTTCGGAAACCTTTATGTATATGCGGGATCTAATCATCCCCATACCGGCCAACAGCCTACTCCCATCAACCTTAACGATCTTAGATAATAATGGAAACCATCAATACCAGCGGCAGAAGAAAAACTTCGGTAGCCCGTGTTTACCTTAAATCAGGAAACGGAACCATTACGGTGAACAACCGTGATTTTAAAGATTATTTTTCAGTTCCTATGTTGCAAGGTGCTGTATTGCAGCCTTTTCAAATTACCGAGCAGGAAGGCAAATTCGATGTTACCGCCAATATTACAGGCGGTGGAATTACCGGCCAAGCTCATGCTTTGCGTTTGGCAATTTCAAAAGCACTCGTTGAGTTGGATGCAGCAACTAAAGCTTCTTTACGTGCTGCCGGTTTAATGACACGCGATCCACGAATGGTGGAACGTAAAAAACCGGGTCAGAAAAAAGCCCGTAAACGCTTCCAGTTCAGTAAACGTTAATATTACCGGATTTATATCGATACCATGTCAAGAATTTCAACAGATCAGCTCCTCGAAGCAGGTGTACATTTCGGTCACCTTAAAAGCAAGTGGAATCCCAATATGGCGCCCTACATTTTTATGGAGCGTAACGGAATCCACGTTATCGACCTCAACAAAACGGTTGCAAAGCTCGATGAGGCAGCAGGTGCATTAAAACAAATTGCAAAATCCGGTAAAAAGATTTTGTTCGTCGCTACCAAGAAACAAGCAAAAGAAATTGTTTCGGAAGCTGTTCGTAAAATCAACATGCCTTATGTAACCGAGCGTTGGCCAGGCGGAATGCTTACCAACTTCGCTACTATCCGCAAAGCCGTTAAAAAAATGGCTACCATTGATAAAATGAATACTGACGGAACGTTTGCTACCATCTCGAAGAAAGAAAAACTTACCATTTCACGCGAGCGCGAAAAACTTGAGATCCAGTTTGGCTCTATTGCCGATATGGGTCGTCTTCCGGCAGCACTTTTCATTGTAGATATTTCAAAAGAGCATATTGCTGTTGCAGAAGCACGTCGTTTGAACATCCCAACTTTCGCCATCGTTGATACCAACTCAAACCCCAATTTGGTAGACTACCCCATTCCTGCAAATGATGATGCCGCCAAGTCAATTTCTCTCATCATGGATGTTGTTGTAGCCGCCATTCAGGAAGGTCTTGCCGAACGCAAAAACGACAAAGACAAATCCGACGACGAAGGGAAATCAGAAGAAGTAGCTTCTGAAGAAAGTGGCAACTAATAACAAATTTTAAAATAACCGTATAACCATGTCAAACGTAGCAATTACTGCTTCAGACGTTAATAAACTCCGTCAAATTACCGGTGCCGGTATGATGGATTGCAAAAAAGCACTCACCGAAGCCAATGGCGATTTCGAAATTGCTATCGATATTCTTCGTAAAAAAGGCCAGAAAGTAGCTGGTAATCGTGCCGACAGAGAGGCAAACGAGGGTGTAGTGCTTGCCAAAATTACTCCTGATGCTAAACGTGGAGTACTTGTAGCATTAAACTGCGAAACCGACTTTGTTGCTAAAAATCAGGAGTTTATCGATTTTACAACAAAAGTTTGTGATATCGCTGTAGCTAATGGCACTGCTGACCTAGAAGCTCTTTTGGCAACTCAATTTGACGGCTTATCGATCCAAGATCGCATTACCGACCTTATCGGTAAAATTGGAGAGAAAATGGAATTGCAATACCTTCAAGTGGATGGAGAATATGTTGTAGCATACAACCATCCCGGAAATCGCTTGGCCACAATAGTAGCTTTCAATAAAGCCGATGCAGCCGACATTCAAACTATTGCCAAAGATGTTGCTATGCAAGCGGCAGCAATGGCTCCAGTAGCACTCGATAAGGAAGATGTTGACACACGTACCTTAGAGCGTGAGCTTGAAATTGCGCGTGAACAAATTCGCGCTGAAGGCAAGCCCGAAGAAATGGTTGAAAAAATTGCACAAGGAAAACTTAATAAATTCTACAAAGAAAGCACCTTGCTCAATCAGGAGTTTATCAAAGACAACAAACTAACTGTTCGTCAGTACGTGCAGTCAACCGATAAGGAGCTCATGACAACCGGCTTTAAGCGAATTGCCATTGGAAACTAATTTAAAAAGAGAGTCGATTGGCTCTCTTTTTTTTTGACCTATAATTAAATCCTTTTGCTATGAAATACAAACGCATCCTTTTAAAACTCAGCGGCGAATCTCTGATGGGCAATAAAAATTTCGGAATCGATCCCGAGCGCATTGGAGTTTATGCTAACGAAATTAAAGAGGTAGCTGCGGCCGGAGTTGAGGTGGCAATAGTAATTGGCGGCGGGAATATTTTCAGGGGAATTCAGGCGGCTGAAGGAGGTAAAATAGATCGAGTGCAGGGCGATTATATGGGCATGCTTGCCACAGTAATTAACAGCATGGCGCTGCAATCGGCATTAGAATCTATTGGGGTGCAAACACGACTTCAAAGTGCCATACAAATGGAACAGATTTGCGAACCCTTTATTCGCAGACGTGCGGTGCGCCACCTCGAAAAAGGCCGCGTTGTAATATTTGGTGCCGGAACCGGAAACCCATATTTTACAACGGATACCGCAGCCACCTTACGCGCCATTGAAATTGAAGCCGATGTTATTTTAAAAGGCACCCGCGTTGACGGCATTTATACTGCCGATCCTGAAAAAGACCCCAACGCAAAACGTTACGATACCATCAGCTTTAATGAAGTGTACGAGAAAAACCTTAATGTTATGGATATGACTGCCTTTACGCTTTGTAAAGACAATAAGCTGCCTATCATCGTTTTTGACATGAACAAACAAGGGAATCTCACACGCCTGCTCAACGGCGAACCCTTGGGCACGCTGGTAAACTTCTGACAGAGATCGTCGGAAGAATTCGAAATTTGTCTTTTCTTTGCGCCGTCTAAGATATTTTTGACCCCATGAACGAATTAGTAAAACCCCAAATTGAATCGGCAACCGGCTTGATGGACAAGGCCATTTCTCATCTCGAAAGCGAGTTGGCAAAAATCAGAGCTGGCAAAGCCAGTGCTCAAATGCTCGATGGTATTTATATAGATTATTACGGCAACAACACTCCACTCAATCAGGTGGCCAATATTAATACCCCTGATGCCCGCACTATTGCCATACAACCCTGGGAAAAGCAAATGCTGGGTGTAATTGAAAAAGCGATTTTTGGTTCCAACATCGGCCTAACCCCCATGAACGACGGTCAGATGATCCGTATTAACATCCCGCCGCTCACCGAAGAGCGCCGTCTTTCTTTGGTAAAACAGGCAAAATCCGAGGCTGAGAATTGTAAGGTAAGTGTGCGTAATATTCGCCGCGACGCCAATGAAGCCATTAAAAAACTGCAGAAGGATGGCCTTCCTGAAGACAGTGCCAAAGATGCTGAAACAAAAGTTCAGC
>JBILCR010000291.1:0-3533 GCA_044353055.1 Flavobacteriales bacterium | reverse complement strand
GGAATATTTCCAAAGGCATCGGTAACAAAGAGTGAGTTACCGCTTCCACAAGTACCGCCGTTGGTGGTTTCTATAAACCACTGGTTGTTGCCTGAACTACCGCTGTTTAAATCCCAGTTTTGACCCGCATTGTTTAGCGATTCACCACCTGCAGGAAAATCGAAATTATCAGAGAAAACATAAATCTGACTGTTGAGCGGTAAAGCAAAACATAGTAGAATTATTAAATGTGAAATGTAGCGCATGATATGGAATGGATGAACAAATATACGTTTTTAGATTTTTTACGTGTAGTTTTAATATTGGCATAATTGCTTCGTTAATTTTGCAAAGCAATGAAGCGTATCGACACAGATTTTTTGATTATTGGATCGGGTATAGCGGGCTTGAGTTTCGCTCTTAAGGTTGCGAATCTGGGCAAGGTGCTTATTGTTACCAAATCTGATAGCAGTGAGTCGAACACCAAATATGCGCAAGGGGGAATAGCCGCGGTGGTTTCGCCACACGATTCTTTTGAAAAGCATATTCAGGACACCCTAATTGCTGGCGACGGACTTTGCGATGAAGAAGTAGTACGCACCGTTATAACAGAAGCCCCCGATCGCGTAGCAGAGCTTACATTTTGGGGTGCACAATTCGATAAAGAGCCAAACGGCAATTTTGACTTAGGCAAGGAAGGTGGGCATTCCGAAAAACGCATTCTGCACCATAAAGACGCTACAGGCTTAGAAATTGAACAGTCGTTGCTGCGGCGTATTTCTGAGCACAAGAACATTACCCTGCTGGATGATAATTTTGTACTCGAAATTATTACCCAACATCATTTGGGACAATACGTCAACAGTTCAACGCCGGATATTACCTGTTATGGGGCTTATGCACTAAATACACTTACCGGAGATATAGAAACCATTCGGGCACGAATAACGCTCATGGCCAGCGGTGGTGCGGGTAATGTTTACGAATCAACCACCAATCCTGCTATCGCCACCGGCGATGGGGTGGCCATGGTGTATCGGGCCAAAGGGCGTGTCGAGAACATGGAATTTATGCAGTTTCATCCAACAGCGCTGTATCAACCCGGAGTGCAGCCCAGCTTTCTCATTACTGAGGCACTGCGCGGATTTGGAGCGTATCTGTTCGGGCAGCATGGCGAAGCTTTTATGCTCCATTATGATGAACGAGCCGATTTAGCTCCTCGCGACATTGTAGCTCGCGCTATCGACCGTGAAATGAAAATGCACGGCGATGATTTTGTATGGTTAACCTGCCGCCATCTTAATCCCGAAGAAATTAAAAGCCATTTTCCCACCATTTATGATCATTGTAAGAGTGTAGGCATTGATATAACTCGGGATTGGATTCCGGTAGTGCCTTCCTGCCATTACATGTGCGGCGGAATAAAGGTTGATTTACAAGCGCGCACCTCTATCCACAATCTCCTGGCTGCAGGCGAATGCACCTCAACCGGACTTCACGGCGCAAACCGACTGGCCTCCAATTCATTGCTCGAAGCATTGGTTTTTGCGCACCGCGCAGCGCATACCGCCTCTCAAACGATTGGAGAAATTGAATTTCAAGAAGGAATTCCAAATTGGGACACCAAAGGAACGCAGGATGCAGAGGAAGGTGTTTTGATCTCGCAAAGCAAAAAAGAATTGCAAAGCATTATGAGCAATTATGTGGGAATTGTGCGAAGCAATACACGCCTGCAGCGTGCTTTCGACAGGCTGCAATTACTGTATCGTGAATCCGAAAGTTTATACCGTAGAAGCACCCTTACCCAGCCACTTTGCGAATTGCGTAATCTTATCTTGGTGGGGTATCTGATTACCAAAGCAGCAATACGCCGTAAAGAAAGCGTAGGGCTGCATTATTCTATTGATTATCCGAAGAAACTTACTGGTGCTGATAGCACCGTCCGTTAGCATTATCGGTTTTACGTTTGCATCGCTGACCCGCCTTGGTAGTGCCGTTGCATTGTACCGTTGTTGCTTGTGGTTCCGCTTTGGCTGGAGTATCCACTTTTTCTTCCCGATGCTGGGGGCAAAATCCTGTTGCACTTGAGCTTTGATTAGTGCAGCCCTTATGGCTGCAAGCCACTGATGGTTTTTGAGATTTAGAGGCGCCCCAATTCCAACACGTACTGCAATAAGAAGCTTCCAGCTTATTTTCATCAGCATCGGGAAGTGCTTGAAAAAAATTGATGCCGCTTAACTTTTCGACACTATCAACCGAAACGGCAAAATAGTTCAGCGGGGCACTGGATGCTGCATTGGGTAAAATAAAACCAATGGCTTTACTATTACTTTTATTAAGGTCGAGCAACACTTTATAGTAAAAACCGGGTACCGTAACGTTGTTGGCTCCTATAGCTCCTTTGTTTACCATAAATAAAGGCCCCGTAACGATGTAAAGCGAATCGTATTCAACGGCCCAATCGCGCACTTTTTCCTCCAGCTTTTTCCAAATGCCCCGGTTAAAGCTTGGCTCCTGAGGGCTCATATTGCTAAAGTAAAACGAAGCCTGCATGCTTTCGGCCGACCACGACATATCAGCAGCCGGAGCCAGATGTCCTCTGTCGTATCCACTTTTTGAATAATCGGCATTGGTTGCAGAACCGCTTTTAATAGAAGGATCAGGCTTGAAATCGTCGGAACGTTCAAACGCCTTTTCAGTTTCGGCGGCAGTGAGTACATAGGCAACCCATCGTGCTTGTTCGTTAGGTTCGCTATACACCAAACTAAAGCCTTTGTGATGTATTATTTCTTCTCCTTTATTTAAAGCCGGATAGAGAACCGGCTGAGCATAAACTGCCGTAGTTCCAATAAATACAAAGCATACGAACAGTTTAATATTAAATGCACTTAAATTATAGCCCATTAAGAATCAATTTACGCGGATATTTTACCGAATAGCCAAATCGAAGCTTTTTAGACTCGCCGGGGGGTAGTTTAAGTTTCCAAACCAGCTTGCCGGTTTCTTTGTTGTATTCGGCGCCGCCGGTTTCGAGTACCTCCACATTCAACTGTTCGTTATTGCTAAGGGGTACTTGATCTTCAATTTCAATGTCGATGGCCGCTTTACGCGTGTTGCGTACTTCAATGTCGAAAACCCGAGATATTTTCTTGGTGTTGCCATTTAGCGAAGTTCTTTCATTTAATTCGTTAACCTGTTTACGCTTAATCATAATATTATTGTCGCGGCCTAAAGCAACGGCCAGTGTATCGTCAACAATACGGGTATCGAAATACGTTTTTCCCACATAGTTATTTTCGAAATACACGCTGGCATCGCCGGGCAGTAATTCGCCTTTGTCCCAACCTAAAATGCGTGCCAACAAAAACGCATCGGGATCGAGTTTAGGGATACTTAAATACGAGAATTCGGCAGCCATTTCATATTTCTGAATTTCAACGTAATTTTCTTTGCCGTTGCTTTCGATGGTATAGGGAATCGAAATTTCGAAAATAGAATTGGTTCCAGTAGAATTGAGCAGTTGGCTAAAATCGGCCGCAGTATTACTGTAAGTT
>JBILCR010000025.1:0-12028 GCA_044353055.1 Flavobacteriales bacterium | reverse complement strand
AACGGTTGCCGTTGTAGTTCCATCGCCGGCAATATCTGCCGTTTTTGAGGCCACTTCTTTTAGCATCTGTGCGCCCATATTCTCAATGGGATCAACCAACTCAATTTCTTTAGCCACAGATACTCCGTCTTTTGTGATGGCAGGAGCTCCAAACTTTTTATCAATAATTACATTTCGTCCTTTAGGACCCAATGTTACCTTAACGGCATTTGCGAGTGCGTCAACGCCTCTTTTTAGCTGATCGCGTGCTTCAAGGTTAAATGTGATTTCTTTTGCCATGTTTTTACTACATTAAGTTTATTAAAGAATTGCAAAAATGTCGGACTCTCTCATGATGAGATATTCCTTGTTATGGTGAGTAATTTCAGTACCGGCATACTTTCCGTATAGAACTTCATCACCTACTTTTACCGTCATAGGCTCGTCTTTCTTTCCGGTACCTACCGCCACAACGGTTCCGCGCTGTGGTTTTTCTTTGGCGGTATCAGGAATAATAATTCCTCCCGCTGTTTTTTCTTCTGCTGCTGCTGCTTCAACCAATACTCGGTCGTGAAGCGGACGAATGGATACTTCTGACATAAATTTTCGTTTTAAGGTTAAACAATTTCGAGCCGCCATTAGCGAAGAAAATGCCATCGCTGTTTTTCTTCGCGATTTGGGTCAATTTGACCTTATTCGCTGCCAAAAAAACAAAAGCGCCACGTGTCGGCTGACATACTGGCGCTTTAAAAATAATATAACTCGTGTTAGGGCGCTGCAGGCGCCTTAGCTGGTGCTTTAGGAGCTTGGGGTGCGGCGGGAGCTGGCATAGAAGCACCTTCCTCTGCTTTGCGTGTCGAAATGGTTTCGGTTTCGCCGCCCTCCGAAGTGGATTTTAAAGCTGTTGCAAGAAGGCACAAAACAATCAATGTTGCGGCTAAAGTCCAGGTTGCTTTTTCCAAAAAGTCGGTTGTTTTACGAACACCCATCACCTGATTGCTGGCCGAAAAGGTAGAAGAAAGTCCACCTCCTTTTGAGTTTTGAACCAAAACAATCAAAATCAAGAGAATGCATGTAACGAGAATAAGAAGAGAAAATACCGTTGACATATCTTTTTATTTGGTAATCAGTTTATTTGAAAGGGCGGCAAAGTAAGCACTTTTTTCGGGATTTAACAAACTTAATTTCTGGTAAATTCGAATTGCTCGCGCATTGTCTCCTTGTTCGGCATAAATCTTTGCCAGCGTTTCGGACACAATATCATCGCGCTCCTCAATGCTTTTGCGAGCCATTTCAACCGGCGAATAAAATGTGGCTTTTAGCTCTTGTTTAACCTGATGGTTTGATTGTAGAAATGCTCTAAGCAATTCTTCTCGGTCGCGATCTTTTTCAAAATCTTGAATGTTGCTTTTTTCATTAACAGCCTTAAGCCATGCGCCAAAACTTCTTTTCGGATTGTCTGTAGTGGGCTCCACAATAGTTTTTTGTGGGGGCTGTTCTATTTCTTTCGGCTCAATTTCGGGATAGCTTTGGATTTCTTCGAAAAGCTGTCGCTCATTAACCGCAAACTGTAATTCTGGCAAAAGGGTCGGTTGATGCGCCTCCGCTGTTGAATCATCTGCGCCTCGTACACCATGTGTATTCGGGACATCCAATTCCGGCGCATTAGAAAACCCATCTAAAACAAATTTCTTCAGCAGTTGGCGCTCAGGAGCCATTAACGAAACCTTTTTCAAGGTCGGTGCATATTCTGCCGCGTTTTGTTGATAAAGTTGCTTTAAATATGCAGCAGAGGCCAGGTAGAAATATGGATAAATAGTCCAAATGTCTTTGAAATTCAGTGAGTCGACTGATTGATTGCTGTTTTTCAAATATTTCAATACCGCATCTCCAGACATAGCTACCAATTTATAAGCGCTTTGTTAAATATGTCCTGCGCAAGTTGCTGGTTAATTTCCTTTATGAGCTCCTGTTCAACTGTAGTGAGATTCTGGCTCGCCGGGAAATCGGCAAAACGCGAAAAGGTCTGTTCAAAATCTTTTTCAGGATCAAGATTATTGCTGAACGATACCTTAACTACAATTGTTAGCCTGTTAGAGGCAGCTGCATTATTTGAAATACCTACCGGACTAACCCGATAATCCGTTATGCTACCTTGTATTTGTAGATCACCAGACTTAGGAACCAAAGAAAGTCGGCTTTGCGTCTGAAAAAAATTGCGTAGATCTTCTGTGAATGACTGGCTTAAGGTTGGCTGAACTAAACTAGCATTATTATTAAAAAAAGCAATGCTAATAGTTTTGGCATTTCCTGCATCGCCAGCGTTTAATGAAATACGGCATGAGACACCCGTAAAGAGGATTAAGAATGTTAATGCCCGAAAGAAACACCTACAAGTTAATCCCATATTCCTTAATCTTTCTGTATAAAGTTCTTTCAGAAATACCTAACTCTGTAGCAGCATTTTTTCTTCTCCCTCTATATTTTTCCAAGGCCTTAATAATTAACTCTTTCTCTCGCTCCTCTAAAGAAAGACTTTCTTCAACAACTTCCTCGTGATGGCTAATCGCCTGACTGTTTAATGGGGTAACATAAGGCGGCGGGGTAATTAACGGTTGCTGCGGCAGCATCGAGCTTAAGCCTGATGGCACTTGCTGGATTTCCTGTTGCATTCGGGAAACAAACTGTTCGTTTTCCTCTGTCATTAAGCCCGTAGCAGGCGTTCCTTGGATGATATTCGACAGAATTTTTTTCATTTCCACCATGTCGCGTTTCATGTCGAACAGCACTTTATACAATATTTCCCGCTCCGAAAATTCGCTGGCACTGTCATGTTTGTTAATAGCGGGAAGCAGGCTGCCGGGCTGCCCAGGTAAATAGCGTAAGAGCGTTTCTGCGTCTATATGACGATTATTTTCAATAATCGAAATTTGTTCAGTAACATTTTTAAGCTGCCGCACATTTCCGGGCCAGCGATAGTTTAAAAGCTGTTGGGTAGCATGCTCGTCCAAACGGATGGCTGGCATTCGGTATTTTTCGGCAAAGTCTGAGGCAAACTTTCTAAAGAGCAAGGCTATATCGCTACCGCGTTCCCGAAGTGAGGGAATAACGATTGGAACGGTATTTAATCGATAATACAAATCCTCCCTGAACTTGCCTTTTGAAATGGCTTCGGGAATATTCACGTTTGTTGCCGCAACGATACGCACGTCAGTTTTTAGAACTTTTGATGCTCCCACCTTAATAAATTCGCCGGTTTCCAAAACCCTCAAAAGCCTAACTTGAGTTTGTAGGGGTAGTTCGGCCACTTCGTCCAGAAAAATAGTGCCCCCATTGACCACTTCAAAATACCCTTTCCGAGCTTCGTTGGCTCCTGTAAAAGAGCCTTTCTCATGTCCAAAAAGCTCAGAATCTATTGTGCCTTCGGGTATTGCCCCACAGTTAACTGCAATAAAGCTTCCGTGTTTTCGGGAAGAATACGCATGGATAAGTTTCGAAAAGACCTCCTTTCCGGTGCCGCTTTCGCCGGTTATTAAAACAGTAAGGTCGGTGCTCGAAACCCGCCATGCGGTGTCAATTGCCCGATCAAGAGCTGGCGAAGCACCAATTATTCCAAATCTGTTTTTTATTTCCTGGACATTCATAGGGTAAGACGGGTCGGTTTAAATCAAATACTATCGCCCAACAATGTAGCGGCAGTGCAGGAGTGCACCATAACATCAGCATATTCTCCTGGTTTGAAGTTCTTTCGTGGAAAGACCACCACTTTGTTTTGAGTGGTTCGCCCCGATAAAAAATCGGGCGAGCGTTTTGACGGACCCTCAATTAAAACGCTGAATTTCTTACCCACATCGCGCTGATTGCTCTCTAATGAAAGTCTATTCTGTAATTGAATAATTTCATTGAGCCTGTTCAGTTTTACTTCTTCCGGAATATCATCGGCATATTTTCGTTCGGCCAAGGTTTTGGGGCGTTCAGAATATCTGAACATGTATGCAAAATCGTACGCTACTGCTGCCATTAACGAAAGCGTATCCTTATGCTCTTCCTCTGTTTCACTGCAGAATCCGGCTATAATATCGGTTGAAATCCCGCAATCAGGAATTATTTTCCGTATTGAAGCAATGCGGTCTAAATACCATTCACGGCTATACTGCCTGTTCATTAGTTCAAGAACACGACTATTGCCCGACTGCACCGGTAAATGTATATACTTACAGATATTATCATGCGCCGCCATAACCTCGAGAACGCTGTCTGTCATGTCTTTAGGGTGAGAGGTAGAAAATCGGATGCGCATTCCGGGAACAGCCTCTGCAACCATTTGGAGCAAACCGGCAAAATTGGTAGCGTCTTCAAGTTCCTGCTTCGTATATGCTTCTTTTTTTAATCCTCCACCAGTCCACAGATACGAATCTACATTTTGACCCAAAAGCGTAATTTCTTTGTACCCGTTCTCCCAAAGTGTTTCTGCTTCTTTGACAATGGTTTGGGGATCACGGCTGCGTTCGCGACCGCGAGTGAAAGGGACTACGCAAAACGAACACATATTGTCGCATCCGCGAGTTATCGATATAAATGCTGTAATGCCATTTCCTCCTAGGCGGACCGGGTTAATATCGGCATATGTTTCTTCTTTAGAAAGTATAACATTTATTGCCTTTTGGCCGTCCTCTGCAGTTTTTAACAAATTCGGTAAATCTCTGTAAGCATCAGGCCCAACCACCAAATCAACAAGCTGCTCTTCTTCCAAAAGTTTGGCTTTAAGGCGTTCGGCCATACACCCCAAAACACCGATTATGGCATCGGGATTATTTCGTTTAATGCGGTTAAACTCTGTAAGGCGATTGCGCACGCGTTGCTCGGCATTGTCGCGAATTGCGCAGGTGTTTACTAAAACTACATCTGCCTCATCAAGATTGGCCGTAGTTTGAAATCCATTTTCTTTTAAAATGGAGGCTACGATTTCGCTATCCGAAAAATTCATTTGGCACCCGTAGCTCTCTAAAAAAAGCTTCTTGCCCCGAAACTCTTTTTCTTCCATTTCAGAAGCCGTATATATTTCACCTTGTCGGTTTTCGTCAATTATTTTGTTTTGCGACATTTACTTATGCTTATTAAATACCTTGCAAAGGTAGCCAAGATTAACAATCTGCCAAAATGTCACCGGTTTCGGAGATAAATTTTCATTGGGGTTGCTTCTTATATTAATGTATAAATGTGAAAAATTTGGTTCGGAGTAAATTCTTTGTTTTTCTTTGCGGTCCTAACCTAAGTTAAAAATAGGCAGATGAGTACTAAAAAAAACACAGGAAATAAATATAAAAACCTTGTTATTGTTGAGTCTCCGGCTAAAGCGAAAACCATCATGGGCTACCTAGGTCCTGATTATTTGGTAGAGTCATCGTTCGGACACATTCGCGATTTGTGCGATGGCTGTCCATCTAAAAAAGAAGATTGCCCAAAAACATGCTTCGTAAAAGCAAAAGGACAAAAAAAGACTTCTGTTCCTGGAGTCAACATTGAGGCTGATTTTACTCCCTGTTATAGTGTTCCTAAAGAAAAAAAAGAATTAGTTGCCAAACTAAAAAAGTTATCGGAGGAAGCAGATACGGTTTGGCTCGCTTCCGATGAAGACCGCGAAGGAGAAGCAATTGCCTGGCATATTTATGATGAGCTACAATTAACAGATGCTAACACCCATAGAATTGTTTTTCATGAGATTACGAAACCGGCCATTTTAAAAGCAGTTCAAAATCCTCGTAAAGTTGATCTCAGTATGACCGACGCCCAACAGGCTCGGCGTATTTTAGACCGTATTGTTGGTTATGAGCTTTCACCCGTTCTATGGAAAAAAGTTAAACCTTCTCTATCGGCAGGACGCGTTCAATCGGTTGCTGTGCGATTAATTGTTGAACGAGAACGAGAAATACAACGCTTCAAAAGCGAATCGGCTTTTCGTGTTACTGGTTTGTTCGAGGTTTCGAGCTCCAATAAAAAAAGTTCCTTTAAAGCCGTACTTCCTCATCGCTTTTCAAGCCGAACCGATGCGGAAGAATACTTGAACGTTTGTTTAAATTCTACATTTTCCATTGGGAAAATTGAGAAAAAACCATCTAAAAAATCTCCTTCTGCACCCTTTACAACATCAACCCTTCAGCAAGAGGCCTCTCGTAAACTTGGATTTTCGGTAACACAAACAATGGTTCTTGCACAAAAATTATACGAGGCAGGAAAAATTTCCTATATGCGAACTGATAGTGTTAATCTTTCTGAAACAGCACTTGAAGCAGCAAAAAAACAAATTGCCACCCAATTCGGTGCTGAATTTCATCAGCAAAGAAAATTTACCAATAAAAACAAGGGCGCTCAAGAGGCACACGAGGCCATACGTCCAACCGAAATGTCTGAACTATCAGCAGGGGGTGACAATGCCGAAAAAAGGCTCTATGATTTAATCTGGAAGCGCACCATTGCGAGCCAAATGGCCGATGCTGCGTTAGAAAAAACTACGGCACAAGTAGTTCCTTCAAAATCTCCTCTGTTTCTTGAAGCGCAGGGCGAGGTAATTCTTTTTGAAGGTTTTTTAAAGGTTTACACAGAATCGCGCGACGAAGGAGATGTTGCGTTTGAAGAAGAAGAAAATGGCAATATTCTTCCAATCATGTCGCAGGGCCAGGAAGCCCAAATGAAAGAGCTTACTGCCACGCAAAAATTCAGTACTCCACCTCCGCGATACACCGAGGCCGCATTGGTTAAAAAACTCGAAGAATTAGGCATCGGTCGACCTTCAACTTATGCGCCCACAATCTCAACTGTGCAAAAAAGAAATTACGTTATTAAAGAAGATCGAGAAGGAAATGAGCGGAAATTCGAAATTCTGCGCATAAACAACAATAATGTAGTTTCCGAAAACAAAACAGAAATTACGGGTTCAGAAAAAAACAAGCTCTTTCCAACAGATATTGGTGGCGTTGTTAATGATTTTTTGAAAGAACATTTTGAGCAAATTATGGACTATCATTTCACCGCTAAGGTTGAAAAAGAGTTTGACGAAATTGCCGAAGGACAAAAGAGCTGGACCCAAATGCTGGGTGGCTTTTACAAGCCCTTTCATCATACTGTAGAAAAAACGGTAGAAGAATCGGAGCGAGCAACAGGGGCTCGCGTTTTGGGTACTGATCCACAAAGCGGCAAGACGGTTTTTGCTCGAATTGGACGTTATGGACCATTGGCTCAGATTGGTGAAAATGAAGATGCGGATAAACGTTTTGCCAACCTAAGAAAGGGGCAAAGCATTGATACCATAAATCTTGAAGAGGCCCTTGATTTATTTAAACTTCCCAGAAAACTAAATGAGTTTGAGGGTAAAGAAATGGTGGTAGGCATCGGTAAATTTGGTCCATATATTAGGCATAATAGTGCCTTTTACTCCATTGCAAAAGGCATTGATCCCCTTATGATCAATGCAGATCAGGCAATTGAAATTATTATTGCAAAGCGTACCGCTGATGCAAATAAAATTATTAAAACATTTAATGAAGACCCTGAAATTAAGGTTTTAAACGGCCGCTATGGACCTTATATAGCAAGAGGAAAAGAAAATTTTAAGATCCCCAAAGAATTAGTAGCTGAGGCTTTAAGTTATGAAGACTGTCTTGCTATTTTGAAAAAAGCAAAGGATTCAGAGTCCACTTCAAATGGTAAAAAAAGAGTTATAAAAGCACGGAAATAAAATCGTATTTATTATGAGTGTTTTAAAGCGATTTTCCTTAGATCAGGTGGAGCAGGTTTTGTCGAATTCAAACACCGGCGGCAAAATTGGTTCTTATATAAATCTGCTTAATGGCGATTTTTTCGTCCAGCAAAAAACTCCCGGAATCGCTTTGCTTTCTGTTTCAGAGCCTGGAGAATCAACCATTTTTGAAACAATACGTAAGGAGTTGTTCGACCTTTTTCCCTCAAATAAAAACTGGTCCATAGCTGATGCGGGACATTATATCGGAGAAACAGACCAATTAGCAGAAACATTAAAAGAGCTAAGGGAATTGGGTTTTACTTTGATGGTATTATCCACCAGTCAAACAACAACGCATTATATATATCAATCGTTTTGTATCGCTCATGAAACTGTCAATTTATCCTCTATTGACGAAGCTCCTGACCTAAATGATTCTGATGATATTTTAGGAGAGAAAAACTGGCTCACACATTTAATTTCGCACACACCTAATTATTTATTTAATTATTCATTAATTGGATGCCAACAATATTTGTGTAACCCTGATTTTTTAAGTGTTCTCAACGATTTTCATTTTGATATTGTACGGCTTGGGAGCATTCGCGAAAACATTAAATTGGTTGAGCCTTATTTTAGAAACTCAGATATTGTGAGCTTTGATTTGGCCTCATTTAAAAGCCAAGATACTCTAGGGCTTATGGGTGCTGGATCTAATGGTTTAAATCCTGAAGAAGGCTGTCGGCTTATGCGCTATATTGGAATTAGCAATAAGGTCAAAGTTGCAGCACTGTCAGGTTTTTTCGCTTCCGACGATTATAGTCGTTCCGCAAATTTATCCGCACAAATTGTTTGGCATTTTTGTGACGGATTTTTTAATCGTACACCCGATGGTAGTGTTGGTAATTCTGATGAATACATCACATATAAAGTAAATACCGCTGTTGATGGCGACGAATTGATTTTTTACAAAAACATGCGCAACGGTAAGTGGTGGATTCACGTTTCTCCTATTCAAAAGGAGCACGGTAAGCCGAAAAGGAGAAATTTGATTCCTTGCAATTATGAAGATTATGTCCAGGCAAGCAATGGTGAAGTGCCGGATGTATGGTGGAGGCACTACATGAAAACCACTTAATTTAATTTGCTTATTTATAGATCATTAATGGTTTTTGGGGAGTACTTATTAACCGTTTATGAACAATAATGCTTGCGCATACGAAATTTATTTTCGTACTTTAGCGACCCTTATAGTACAAAAACGCATATAGATCACTCTAATGAAATTACGCTATACCGCATCTTTACTGTGCTTTGCAGCACTTCAGGCTACTGCTCAGCAGGATCCTCAATTGAGTATGAACATGTTTAACCGCATGGCTGTTAATGCCGGCTATGCCGGTACTACTGGCGCTATTTGCGGTACAGCCATTGGGCGTCAGCAATGGATGGGTTTTGAAGGGGCCCCAAGTACGTTCATTTTAAATCTTGATGCTCCTATCAATGCTATCAGAGGGGGCTTAGGTTTATCTGTAATGAGTGATAAGATTGGTGTTGAAAATACTGTTGGAGCAAACATTTCCTATTCATATCATCATAAAATTGGTGACGGGCTTTTAGGAGGCGGTCTCAATTTAGGTTTTATGAGCAAAACATTAAACGATGGCTTAAATCCACTTCAATCCGGAGATCAGTCCATTCCACAATCGGCAGTATCTGCTACCGTTTTCGATTTAGGCCTTGGGGCATATTATACTTCGCCTAAATTTTATGCCGGCATTTCGGCTGCACACCTCCCACAATCAACATTTAGCATGGGAACTGTTGAGTATAAATCTCGCATGCACCTATATCTAATGGGAGGGTATAACTTACAACTTGCTAATCCAGATTTGATGGTTGTTCCGTCATTATTTGTAAAAAATGCAGCAACCACACAATTTGATTTAAACTGTAACGTTCACTATAAAAATCGCTATTGGGGTGGTTTATCATACCGAATGCAAGATGCCGTTGTTGTAATGTTAGGAGGAAATGTGTGGAAAGATTTAAAACTCGGTCTTGCTTACGATGTGAATACATCAAAGCTTAATCCTTATAATAACGGCACGTTAGAGTTTATGATTAACTATTGTTTTAAAATCAAAATTGAAAAGCCACGCCAGGTTTACCGTAACGTAAGATATTTATAATTTTTGAAGAAACCGTTTGCCTCATCTCTCGTTAATCACCCTCACAAAAGGCAAAACGATTGTCAATAAACACAATCCTCATCTAACCATAAAATATATGATGAAGCCAATCAAATTTACCACATTAAATGCCCTAGGGGGCATTGGCTTAGGAGCAGCATTGCTTTTTAGCAGTTGTGGCAATGACGGTAACGGATACCTAACCGGTGTTCAAGGCCGAGTGAACTGGTTCCAGGAAGATCCTTACGGCATGGTATACATTCCTATGGGAAGCTTTAATATGGGCCCCAACGATCAGGATGTTACTTTTGGTGTTGCTTCGCAAAGCAAAACTGTTTCTCTTCCTGCATTTTATATGGATCAAACCGAAATTACAAACAACGAATACCGTCAGTTTGTATATTGGGTTCGCGACTCCATTGCACGTCGTATGCTTGGTGAGGTGGATGAAGAAACCTGGTTAATCACTACCGACGAATACGAACAGGATTATCCTGTACCTCACTTGAATTGGGATGAAAAGCTAAAGTATGACGATAAAGACGAAGAGATTCGCGAGGCGTTAGAGCCAATGTACCTTCCCGAAAACGAACGTTTCTATGGTCGAAAAGAGTTTGATACTCGAAAGTTTTTCTACGATTTTTGGTGGATCGATTATCAGGCCGCGGCAAAACGTGTGAATCGTCCACAAGGCTTAAAAGATCGCTCCAAATTTATCGTGAAAGAATCGGTGCATGTCTATCCAGACACCTTGGCATGGGTGCATGATTTCACTTACTCCTATAATGAGCCATTAACAAACATGTATTTCTGGCATCCCGGCTACGATGATTATCCTGTGGTGGGCGTTAACTGGAAACAAGCCAGAGCCTTCAGTGTTTGGAGAACTAATTTGCGTAATAACTATTTGGCAAACAATGAAGATTATTACGAACAAAACTATCGCCTTCCAACCGAATCAGAGTGGGAATATGCTTCACGTGGTGGTCTTGAACTGAGTCCTTATCCATGGGGGGGGCCATACATCCGAAACAGTGTAGGTTGTTTCCTCGCCAACTTTAAACCATTAAGAGGAAATTACATTGATGACGGTGGATTAACTACGTTGCGCGCAGATTCATACAATCCAAACGGATACGGATTGTACTGTATGGCAGGAAACGTTTCGGAATGGACAAGCAACGCCTTTGACGAATCAGCATACAACTTTTCTCACGATAACAGTCCTGATTACACCTACGAAGCAAAAGACTCTGATCCTATAGTTATGAAGCGCAAGGTAATTCGCGGAGGCTCTTGGAAAGACGTGGCCTACTTCCTTCAAACTAGTACACGTTCTTACGAATATCAGGATACTGCCAAATGTTATATCGGTTTCAGATGTGCGATATCGTACATCGGTCGCGATAAATATGATGAAGCGGAATAATATAATTTCCTTAAAATTGTAACTCAAATTTTTTAAAATAACCACACAACTTAACACTTAAAAACAATGGCAAATTTTCTTGCAACCAAAAAAGGAAAAAGAATCATGGGCATGGTCTATGGGATCGGTGCTGCTATCGTAATCGTTGGAGCTTTGTTTAAGATTTTGCACTGGCCCGGAGCAAATGAAATGCTAATGGTCGGATTATTGACCGAGGCCGCCATTTTCTTTATCTCTGCATTTGAAAAGCCACATGAAGAACCCGATTGGACACTTGTGTATCCCGAATTAAGCGGAATGCATGATGAACATTCAGGTGCTCGCGAAAAGAAAGCTGTTAAGTCTGGAAAATCAGACGGCGTATCTCAGCAATTAGACAAAATGCTCGAAGACGCTAAAATTGGGCCCGAATTATTGGAAAGCCTAGGGAATTCATTTAAAGCCCTTTCGGACAATACCTCCAAACTTGCTGATATTACAGATGCGTCTGTTGCTACCGATGAATACGTAAGCAATATTCGCTCGGCTTCAACTCAGGTAGGAACCTTGGCAGAGCGTTATGTTAAAGCCTCTGAATCGTTAGACAGCATGACTCTTACCAATGCTGATGGTCAAAGCTATGGCGAGCAGCTGCAGCGAGTTTCTAAAAATCTTTCAGAACTCAATTCTGTATACGAGTTACAGCTTCGC
>JBILCR010000290.1:0-3546 GCA_044353055.1 Flavobacteriales bacterium | reverse complement strand
CCCTGAAAGGATTCTTTTCCTTGACATCGAAACCGTCTCCCAATATCCTTCTTTTGAAGCCCTGCCTTCGAAATGGAAACCTCTTTGGGCTAAAAAATCGCTTCGGCTGCAGCCTGATGCCTCTCCTACTGAAACCTATCACAAGGCAGGTATTTATTCGGAGTTTGGAAAAATAATTTGCATTTGCGCCGGTCGTTATAATCGTCAGAAGCACACGCTTTCAGTGGTAACATTCAACCATATAGATGAAAAGGTGTTGCTTACAGAATTTTCAAGCTGGATAAATAACACATCAAACGCAAGCACCACCCTTGCAGCTCATAACGGACGCGAATTTGATTTCCCTTGGATTGCCCGAAGAATGTTGGTGCATGGCATTAGCCATCCAAACATTTTAAAAATCATGGGCAAAAAGCCTTGGGAGATTAATTGCTTAGACACCTTGGACTATTGGAAGTGCGGTGATTATAAAAATTTTATATCGCTGCAGCTTCTCGCAGAATGTATGGGCTTGCGGTCGGCAAAAAGCACCATGGAGGGTAGCGATATTCACGAGCAATATTGGGTCCAACAAAACCACAATGGAATTTCGCGCTACTGTCGGGAAGATGTTGAAATATTGGCTCAAATAGTCCTGAAATGGGCCAATATGCCCGAACTGCGAAAAGTAATTCTCATCGGAAGCACAAACCAAACAGTTAATTGAATTTAATGTAAAT
Source organism: Flavobacteriales bacterium (assembly GCA_044353055.1). Classification (GTDB taxonomy): domain Bacteria; phylum Bacteroidota; class Bacteroidia; order M30B66; family M30B66; genus CAMCXT01. The sequence goes on along the minus strand of JBILCR010000290.1, from coordinate 2,827 downwards.
TGCAGCATCGTTCTGCATATGAGCATTTCAAGAATTTTTCCTTTATTATTGGTTGTTACGGCGTTAGCCGCATCCTGTAAAAACTCTCTCGACCGCTATGGAGAAGAATTTCATAGCTTAATGCGCTATGACGAAGGGCTTTTCAGAGGTGCTAATATTGGCGACTCACAAATAAAAGTACGCGACAACGAAGGTCTTGCACCCAGTACTTTTAGTGAAAACACGCTCACATTTGAAGGCGGCATTAACGCTCATGCAAAATACATCGTGAACTATGGTTTCGAAGAAGACCGGCTGTTCGAAATTTCTGCTGAGGTAAAAACCGACTCCTCCGGAAACAGCGCAAGCCTAAATCAGGCCTTTGTTCAGTATTATACCAATCAATTTGGAGCACCGGTTTCAGATAGAGGTTTTTTGGTTTGGTCTATTCCAATGAATAACGAAATTGTACAGATCGAAATGAGTGACGAGGGAGAGGCAGAAGAAACCGGTATTTGGACCCTTAATATTTACAAGAAAAACCCTTGAGGTGAACTGTGCATTTTCAAAACTCCGATGAAGTACTCCACGCAAGGCATCTGTACCTCAGCCTTTTTGCCGAAAACAAGGAAATACCCCTTATTCGGGACCTCTCATTTAGTTTAACCGCAGGGCAAACCATTGCATTGGTAGGTGCTTCGGGCGCCGGAAAAAGCGCATTAATTAAATGTATATTACGCTTTAACACTGCGCGATTCCCCTTTAAAATTAAGGGAAATCTCTTGTTTGGTCCTCATTCAACTAATCTTGATTTGGTAACTGCATCAATCGAAGAGTTTAATGATGCCCGATCTAAACACATAGCCTGGATTGCTCAAGACAGTTTTTTCGCACTTAATCCGGCATATACCTGCAAACAACATCTCGAAGAAGCACTAATCTTCCCTTTTTCTACTTCCACATTAGACAGCCGATCCGAAGCCTTGGGCATCCTTGATGCCGTTGGTCTTCCTACCAATACCGGCTTTTATAATTCCTATCCGCATCAAATATCAGGAGGTCAAACCCAGCGGCTTCAAATTGCCTGTGCCCTTGCCAAAAAACCCCATCTGCTTTTCGCCGATGAGCCGGTTTCTTCTTTAGATCCCATAAGCAGAAATGAAATTCTCACCCTTTTAAAAAAACTTGCCACCCAACGCGGTATGGGCATTTTCATAGTTTCACATGACCTTGACTCTGTGCGTCACTATTCGGATGAAATAATCGTCTTGGAGCATGGAGCTGTAGTCGAACAAGGCAGTGCTCAATCCATATTGGACCGCCCCAAAAGCACCTACGGAAAAACATTGCTGCGCACAAAACAAAATTCATTAAACCCCAAAAAACATAACAATCCAAACCCGGTTTTATCCGTTAAAAATCTAAGCTTTACATACCGGCGCAACGAATCCAACATTAAGCATAAAACACAAAAAATAGCCGCATTGAATGCCCTAAGTTTTGACGTTTATGAAGGAGAAATATTAGGTATTGTTGGCGCTTCGGGTTCTGGAAAATCGACCCTTGCCCGCTGTTTGGCCGGACTGGCAACTCCTAGTTCCGGCAAAGTTATCCATGCATTTAATGATCTTATTGAGCAAGGAATTAAAAAACAACACCCTATACAACTTATCTTTCAGGATGCGGCCGCTGCTCTAAACCCTTTTCAAAATATAGAAAAATGCCTTCAAGAGGCGCTTTATCATACCACAACTGGCTTGACGTCAAAGCAATTAGAACCACTTATCTCTGAGCTTTTGTTCCGCGTTGGATTATCGAACGATCTCAAAAAAAGAATGCCACATCAAATTTCGGGGGGGCAAAAGCAACGATTTTGTATTGCGCGTTCTTTATGCTTCAGCCCCAAATTGATGCTTTTCGATGAGGCGCTGTCAGCACTGGATATTTTATCGCAATTAGACCTGCTGAAACTAATTCGTTCGCTAAACGAAGAAAAGAATCTTCCCATCATTTTTATTTCGCACGATATTCAGGCTGTTCGGAATATATCAGACAGAATAGCCGTACTTAGCGAAGGAAAAATTATTGAAACCAATACACCCGAAGAGCTTATTCATAATCCTCAGCAGGAGTATACCCGTAAACTCATTGACGCTTCATTTTTATCATGAATATTAAAAAGGCCGTTTTTGTTATTAGCAATAGAAATGTAAAGGGCTGCCCGGCTCCTTCACTCCCCGAATTTGCCTTTATTGGCAGATCAAATGTTGGTAAAAGCTCCTTAATTAATTGTTTGGTTGGACATGCAGGCCTTGCCAAAACCTCAGCAAAACCAGGGAAAACACAGTTGATAAATCATTTTCTCATTAATGACAACTGGTACCTTGTAGATTTACCGGGCTATGGATATGCACGCACTTCTAAAACTACACGTGCGGGCTTTGCCGATATCATTAACGAATATATTGGAGGGCGCAGCAATTTAATCTGCCTTTTTGTACTTATCGACTCCCGACTCGAACCACAGAAAATTGACCTTCATTTTATTCGATGGTTAGGTCAAAATCAAATTCCCTTTACCCTAGTTTTCACAAAAACGGATAAACTAAAACCGCCACGAATTATTGAAAATATTGAAACTTATAAAACAGAATTGCTTAAAGAATGGGAACAAATGCCTCCTTATTTTTTAAGCTCCGCTGAAACTGGAATAGGGAGAGAAGAAATTCTGAATTATATCGCCGAAGCATCAAATACTTATTAATCAACGCAAAAGCGTTATCGCCTTTCGTGTATCATAAACGTCGTTAGAAGAAGATGCTTTTAAAATGGCGAAATAGGTTCCTGC
>JBILCR010000024.1:0-12058 GCA_044353055.1 Flavobacteriales bacterium | reverse complement strand
TTTCGGCTTTCGTGGCATGGGGCCTACCTTCGGCGAATGGTTCTTTTGCAGTAAGACCTAAAATTTTAAACATCTCCATATCCTGAGAAAACTCAGGATTAGGCGTTGTGAGTAATTTTTCGCCAGTAAAAATTGAATTAGCGCCCGCCATAAAACATAGTGCTTGACCTTCCATGCTCATTTGCTGCCTTCCGGCACTTAATCTTACTACTGTTTTAGGCATAATAATTCGTGTAGTGGCAATCATGCGAAGCATTTCCCAAATTTCAACTGGCTTTTGATGTTCAAGCGGAGTGCCTTCAACGGCCACAAGTGCATTAATGGGAACCGATTCCGGCTGAATCTCCATATTGGCCAAAGTTTGTAACATGGCACATCGATCATGAGCCGACTCACCCATACCGATAATTCCGCCCGAGCATACTGAAATACTTGCTTTTCGAACATTTTTAATGGTACTTAATCGATCCTGGTACGTTCGGGTACTAATGATATCAGAATATTTTTCTTCAGATGTATCTAAATTATGGTTATAGGCATACAAGCCGGCATCGGCTAAACGTTGAGCCTGCTCTTCGTTTAACATACCCAAGGTACAACACACCTCCATATCCATAGCATTTACTGCCTTCACCATTTCAATTACACGATCAAAATCACGGTTATCACGCACTTCGCGCCATGCTGCACCCATACAAACTCGAGATGCACCTCCGGCCTTGGCCTGCTCGGCATATTGGGTAACCTGCTCAACACTCATTAATTTATGTGCATCAAGACCTGTATGATAGCGCGCCGCCTGTGGACAATACCCGCAATCTTCGGGACATCCTCCGGTTTTAATTGAAATTAAGGAGCTAACCTGAACCTCTGATCCTTTTTGATGGGTACGATGCACCGAAGCTGATTGGTAAATAAGTTCAAGCAGAGGGGTGGAATAAATAGCGAGAATCTCTTCAAGGGTCCAGTTATTGCGAATTTCGTTCATGGAGAATTTAAAATTTAAGGCTCAAAGTTAACCTATTCTTGGGTGAAGCACAAAATCTGTAATTTTGCTGCATGCACTTGCATATAATCACCGTCCTCCCCGAGTTACTGGAGAGTCCTTTCGCACATTCCATATTAAAACGTGCACAGCAGAAGGGATTGGTAACAATCAATGTATATAATCTTCGCGAATTTAGTTCAGACAAGCACAAAAGTGTCGACGACTATGCTTTTGGAGGTGGCGCAGGGATGGTAATGATGGTCGAACCCATTGTAAATTGTTTGGAGCACATTAAAAAAAGTGAAGCCATAGATGAAGTTATTTATATGAGTCCCGATGGCGAATTGTTTGATCAGCCCATGGCCAACCGTTTGTCGTTAAAAAAATCAATTGTTTTGCTTTGTGGCCATTATAAGGGTGTAGACCAACGAATTCGAGACCATTATGTAACGCGCGAAATTTCTGTAGGAGATTATGTGCTGTCAGGGGGTGAACTTGCCGCTGCAGTAGTCTCGGATGCCATAATCCGACTAATTCCAGGGGTACTAAACGATGAAACTTCGGCGTTGACCGACTCATTTCAGGACAACCTTCTTGCTCCACCGGTTTACACACGCCCGGCCGACTTTCGCGGGCTAAAGGTGCCAGAAATTTTGCTTTCAGGAAACACCCCCGAAATTGAAAAATGGAGGTTTGCACGTGCGCTTGAACATACAAAGGCCCGTAGACCCGGACTTTTAGACCGCGACTGAGCATTATTTTTTTTTCATCGTTACTTTGTGTTGATTAAAAAAGATTGCGTAATATTGCACTCCTTTTTCGAAGCATATAATTTCTTCAGTTATGGATTTCCTTTCAAATGTTGCCGCGCAACTTACCGATAAAAAAGAACTTCCTGCATTTAAAGCAGGTGACACTATCACCGTTCACTTCAAAATTAAAGAAGGCGACAAAGAGCGCGTTCAGCAATACCAAGGTGTTGTAATTCAGCGCAAAGGTACCGGCGTTACTTCCACATTCACTGTACGTAAAATTTCTAACGGCGTGGGTGTTGAGCGTATTTTCCCTGACAATTCTCCCTTTATTGATAAAATTGACGTTAACAAAAGAGGAGTTGTGCGTCGTGCTCGCATATTCTATATCCGCGATCTTAAAGGTAAGAAGGCCCGTATTAAAGAAAAATTGGTTTAATTCATTTACAACCAATAATAATTTTAAAAGCTGGATTTCCAGCTTTTTTTATTTAAAACAGGCTCAGCTGTTGGCTTTTTAATTTAAAGCTTTTTCGGTGATGCACACATTGGCCGTATGTATCTATTGCGACTCTGTGCTGTGCGGTTCCATATCCCTTGTTTCTATCCCATCCGTAAACAGGAAAGTCGTTATGCAATTCGAGCATTAGTTCGTCGCGATAGGTTTTTGCTAAAACTGAGGCTGCCGCAATATGAAGGTATTTTGCATCGCCTTCAATGATTGTTTGATGCGGAATAGATGCATAGGGCTTAAAGCGATTACCGTCAACCACCAGCAGTTGTGGAGGCACATTTAAACCAGCAATAGCGCGATGCATAGCAAAATAAGTTGCCTGCAATATATTCACTGCATCAATTTCACTAACCGTAGCAAGGCCAATTGCCCAAGAGGTCGCATGCAAACAGATGTAATCGCGGAGCAGTTCGCGATGAGATGCCGACATTTGTTTTGAGTCGTTAAGCAAATCGTGCCTAAATTCTTTAGGTAGAATTACGGCAGCTGCTACAACCGGCCCCGCCAGACAGCCTCTGCCGGCCTCGTCGATTCCGGCCTCAGTTAATTGGCTCTGAAACGAAATATTTAATTTTGACAACACTTTGGCTAATTTTGAAAAAAAATGTTAATCTTGAAACATGAATAAATTTATTTATACACTTGCCTTTCTTTGTATCGCTGCAGCATTAAATGCCCAATGCCCTGGCTGCTTGGTCGACCCTTTGTGTACCGCCAATCCTGCTGCTCCGGCGCTTTGCCCTTCTACACTGCCCGATGCCCCGGTTAACGTTCCTTTTGATTTGGACGTTACCTTTTTTATGCCTCAAAACTTTACCGATCCAGGAACAGGCTTCGATGTTACCTTATCAGCCATTACTATAACATCTATTGGTGGTTTGCCTCCTGGACTGGCCGCAACAGTTAATGAAACAGACAATGTATATACCATCACTTCAGATCCGGCATCGCAGCGAGGCTGCGTAAAAATTTGTGGTACACCCACCGCAATCGGTTCATACACTATATCGGTAAATGTAATCGCATCGGTAAGTTCACCAATCAGTATCGATCAGGCACAAAGTTTTACATTGCCCATTTTGGTAACTCCGGGCAGCTCAGGCAACTCCGGGTTTAGCATCAGTATAGATGCTGGCTGCGACAGTTTGCTTACTGAGTTCCAGGCCTTGATATCCAGCCCCACGCAGCCCGTTGAATACAGTTGGGATTTCGGTAATGGAAACACTTCGACTCTCGCCACCCCTGAACCTCAACTCTACACCGTTCCTGATACCTATACAGTTACGCTTGAAACGCGGCTAATGGATTTCATACTAACCAATGTTAGCTTTACAGCTACTGGCAGTAACTGGTGTGGTGATGTCGAAGAGCCCTCGATACCATTTGTAGGAACGTGTACGAATAGTCCTGATATTTATTACCAACTCACGGTTGGAGGAAGCACACAAACCAGTTCATCAGGTAGTAACAGTACCAATTTCAATCAGTCGGGAATGAACACTGTTATTAGCGGTACGGCATTTAGCATTCAGTTTTACGATGATGATAACGGTCCGCCATTTGGATCTCCAGACGACAATTTGGGGACAGCAGTAATCCAGTTTACGGGCCCGGGGAATTACAATTTTACCACCAACGAAGGATTTGGCTCCTTATCCATTGGAACGCAAGCCTCACTTATTTTCAATAACAGCGACACCGTTATGGTGTATCCTTCGCCCGAAAGTCCAGATGTGCTCGTTTCACAAAACACTTTCTGCATCGGCGACTCTGCCCTGCTTTGGCTTCCCGAAGCTGCTTTTTATCAATGGTATAATGATGCTGGAGCCATCCTGAGCGCTAATAATGATAGCCTCTGGGTTTTTGGGAACGGTACTTTTTACGGCGAAATTCGTAACCCGCAAGGTTGTGCAGCATTATCCGATACGGTTTCAATTGTCGCATTGGAATATCCTATTGAGCCGGTAATCTTCTTCAATCCCGTTACCGAAACATTTATTTACAATCCTGGACTTCCCTACACCTGGGTTTGGCTGCTTGACGGCGATACGTTGCAGGGTACTGACAATTTAACCTCTTACGTACCCGCCCAGTCTGGCGATTACAGCGTTGTAGTATCAGAAAATGACTTCTGTTTTGCCTATTCACAGGCCTTACCATTTAGCAATGTTGGAATTCAAAACATTGGCAAATTAGAGGAGGTTGAAGTTTGGCCACAGCCATTGGTTAGCGAGTTTTTGAATGTGCGCATACCTGAGTCAAATTCAGGTTTAGAACCAAAATTCATAATCTACACGTTGAGCGGAAGCGCAATAACGCCTGCTGCTTTAAAAACGGAAACAAATGTGTGGCAACTTGACCTTTCGAAATTGGTTTCGGGCGTATACATAATGCTGATCGAAAACGAGCAACAGGTATTCCGAAAAAGGATTCAGTTAGTACGCTAAGAATCGGTAAATCGATAGCCCACCCCTCTTATTGATTCAAAATAACGAGGGCTTCTAAGATCTTTCTCGAAGTATTTTCTGAAACTAAGTATGAAATTATCAATGGTTCGGGTAGAGGGATAAATATCGTAACCCCATACCTTTTCTAGAATTTGTTTGCGCGATATTACCTCACCCTTTCGTTCCACCAAGAGCTTTAGCAATTGGGTTTCGCGTTGAGAAAGTTTAATGGTTTCGCCTTTCCAAGTGAGCGCCGAGTATGATGCAAAATTAATCTCATTGCCCCCAAATGCATGGTGTGTTAAACCTACCTGCTTGTTTTTTCTGTCGAGCCCTCTTTGAATGAGTGATTTTACTCTAAGCAAAAGCTCCTCAAGATGAAAGGGCTTGTTTAAGTAATCGTCGGCCCCAAGTTTAAGACCCTTTACCCGATCGTTTGCTGCATTTAAGGCCGTCAAAAATAAGATAGGCACTTCCTGATTTTCTAAACGCACCGCTTCACATACCGAAAAACCATCTAAATCGGGCATCATTACATCGAGCATTAACAAATCGAATCGTTCGTTCAATGCCTTTTGCAATGCAGTTTTACCATTGTTTACCGACTGTACGGCATAGCCTTCCAGCTCCAGATTGAGTACCATCAATTCTCGAAGAGACGCTTCATCCTCGGCCAGTAAAATTCGGTATGCCATACCCGTAAAAAACTGCTCAAAACTAACCATTCATTTTAAATACCCGGCTTCCATTCATTGCCTGTTTCTCACAATCTTTGTTTAGGCCATATTTGTACCTTTACACAGAAATAATTCCAATAGGAAAACACATGTTCCAGATCCGAATATTAATTACAATCTGCTTCATGGGCGTCTTCGGATTCCTGAAAGGTCAGCCTAATAAACGTTGCGGAACCACCGAATATCTAAACATATTAAAACATCAGCATCCTGAACTTGATGGCACGATACAAAGCATAGAGAATCGCTTACAATCTGATTCGGGTGAGAATATGCTTCTTAAAAACAGAAGCGAGACGGTTATTAAAATTCCTGTAGTGGTGCACGTTATCTATAATTTAACTGAACAAAATATTTCAGATGCTCGGGTTATGTCTCAGATTGATGTGCTCAACGAAGACTATCGTAAGCTCAACACCAATGCGGCTCAAATTCCTTCGGCCTTTTCTTCGTTGGCAGCCGATTGCGAAATTGAGTTTTGTCTCGCATCGCGCGATCCTCAAGGAAATTCTACCACAGGAATAACACATACACAAACCAATGCTACTGCCTTTGGACTATCGGATGCCGTTAAGCGTAGCGTTACAGGCGGGGTTGATGCATGGCCCACCGATAAATACCTGAATATCTGGGTTTGTAATTTATCGAACAATCTTTTGGGATTTGCCACGCTGCCCGGTACGGTTTTACCAGCGCTTGACGGAGTGGTAATTTGCTATAAATACTTTGGACGCAATACTCCTGAAGGCGGAAATTATAATAAAGGACGCACCGCTACACATGAAGTTGGCCACTGGCTAAATCTGGTGCATATTTGGGGCGACGATGACAATTCTGCCGACCCATGTTCAGGAACCGATCAGGTAAACGACACCCCTAATCAGGAAGGCCCGAATTTTCAGTGTCCTTCATACCCCGCACCATCATGCAGCAATACCAGCGATATGTTCATGAATTATATGGACTATACCTACGATCAGTGTATGAATATGTTTACAATGGGGCAGAAAACCCGCATGCGTAATACCATTATTCAATTAAGGAGCGGCTTGTTGACTTCGGCAGGATGTCTCGCATTGCCTACTGCTGAAGATTGCGACACCCTCAATAACATTACAGGGGGGGATGGCCTTGTATATTACAGCTTACAGGAAGTGATTCCTACAGGTAGCGGCTATCTTACTGGGAATAATAGCCTGAACCATATTGCCTTTGCCGATAGCTTTAACTGCGCCGAAACGAAGGTGATAAACGGCATCCGATTCGATTTTGCAAAAGCCATAGTTTATAACCAGGGAACCCTTATAACTGCTGCCGTTTGGGCGCAAAATCAGAGCGGGAATGGCCCGGGAAGTCCCATAGCGCAAACCACCTTTCTGCTTTCAGAAGTGGCGAATAATGTAGCCAATTTTTCATTTACGGATGTTTATTTTCCCCAACCTCCCACAGTAAGTGGCCCGTATTACGCCGGCTTTCTTCTGAGTACAGGTACAGGCGATACCTTAAGCATTTACTCCAATCAATTTGACCCAACCAACAACAATACAGGTTGGTATATGAAGGGCGACGGCTTATGGAAGGCATTTTCTGATCCTGAACTATACGGAGAAGGTTTGTCGCTGGCAATTAAACCGGTACAGTGCATTCCCTTATCGGCTCAAACTCCTAAAAAGAAAACAGAACTAAAAGTAATGCCCAATCCTTCGAATGGCGATTTTGTTCTATTGGAACATTCGCTGAACGGCAACGTAGAGTGGAATATCATTGGCCTTGATGGCAAGGTATTTCGAACAGGTGGCGATACAAGTAATACGTCCATACAAATAAATACCGGCGATCTTATTCCGGGCTTATATTTTATTTGCGTTTTTAATGGACACGAGCGTGTATATGCCCCGTTAATCCAAACAAACTTTTAATAAATAATAAACACAATTAAGCAGCGCCTGTTACTTCGTACAATGGATGATCTAATTGAATTGCTTAAAAAGGCCGGCACCAATAATGAGCTTTTGCTTATTGCGGATAAAATAATGGCCAACGAACGCATCAGTTGCACAGAGGCGCAAATTCTATACGAAACCGCCTCCTTGGGCTATTTAGGCCTTTTGGCTAATAATGTGAAGGAAAAAAGGCATGGCGATCGGGTGTTTTTCAACAGGAATTTTCATATCGAACCCACCAATATTTGTGTTTTCGATTGTAAATTCTGCTCATACTCACGTTTGATCAAGCAACGGGAAGATGGTTGGGAACTCAGCGAAAATCAGATTCTCGATACAGTGCGGTCCTATCAGGGGAAAGGAGCAACTGAGGTGCATATTGTTGGCGGGGTACACCCCAAGATGGGCCTGATGTACTTTGCCGGACTGATAAAAAAAATAAAAGAAATTCTGCCTGAAATTCACGTTAAGGCGTTTACGGCTGTTGAACTCGAATATATGTGCCGAAAGGCTGGAGTTTCTTACCGAGAGGGTCTTCAGATTCTCAAAGATCACGGGCAAAATTCACTACCCGGAGGCGGTGCAGAAATTTTTGATGAAACCTTGCGTGAACAGATTTGTGCCGATAAATGCACCTCGTCACAGTGGCTCGAAATCCACAAAACGGCCCATCAACTTGGAATGCCTTCTAATGCCACAATGCTTTATGGCCACTTAGAAAAATACCATCATCGTATCGACCATATGAACCGCCTGAGAAACCTACAAGACGACAGCGGTGGATTCAACACATTTATTCCGTTAAAGTTTCGCAATAAAGACAATCAAATGAGCCATATTCCCGAAGTTTCGGTTACCGAAGATTTGAGAAATTATGCGGTTGCCCGACTTTTTATGGATAACTTCGGCCATATTAAAGCATATTGGCCCATGATTGGAAGATCGGTAGCGCAGTTAAGCCTTTCCTACGGAGTCGACGATATTGACGGCACTATAGATGATAGTACTAAAATTTATACCATGGCAGGTTCAGAAGAACATACACCAGCCATGTCCACCACCGAACTGGTAAACTTGATTAACGAAAGCGGGCGTTATGCAGTAGAGCGCGATACAGTGTATAATGTAATACGCGATTACCGTCAAAATCCGATTGAGACAGAAACCGTTAAATAAGGCATCATGATAAAATCAACCATTAATGACACAGCTTACGCCATTGAATTTGAACGTGATTTAAACACGGGAAACATAAATGGAGAGTCCTTTGCTTGGGATATTAGATATGTTTCGGAGGGTATTTATCATGTAATTCGAGATAATAAAGCTTATATCTTACTGGTAGAATCGTATGATAGTGAAAACCACATTTTGAACATTCGGATAAATGGAAAGGCGTTGATTATTGAAACTCAGGATCGTATTCAGCAGCTGCTCAAAGCTATGGGCATGGATGCCGCGTCAGGGAAAAAGATCAACGAATTAAAAGCCCCAATGCCTGGACTGGTATTACGAATAACGGCGAGCGAGGGAGATTCCATTAACAAGGGAGATACACTATTGGTGCTCGAAGCCATGAAAATGGAGAACAGCATCAAATCACCGGGCGATGGCATTGTTTCAAAAATAATGGTTAAACCGGGTCAAGCGGTAGAGAAAAATCAGCTGCTTGTGGTTTTTGGGTAATTACCTTTCTGTTTGAAATTGCTTTAGAAAGCGAATATCGTTTTGTGAGAATAAGCGTAAATCCTTAACCTTATACTTAAGAATGGCGATGCGTTCTATACCCATGCCTAAGGCAAATCCTGAGTATTTTTCAGGATCGATGGAACAATTTTTTAGTACGTTGGGATGTACCATTCCACAACCTAAAATTTCAACCCAGCCCGAGTGCTTGCAAATTCCGCAGCCAGCTCCTTTGCATACCGAACAGGAAATATCCATTTCGGCCGAGGGCTCGGTAAACGGGAAATAAGAAGGCCGAAGCCGAATCTGCGTATCCTCTCCAAAAAGTGCACGGGAAAAATAGAGCAACGTCTGTTTTAAATCGGCAAATGAAACCCCTTCATCAACATATAAGGCTTCTACTTGATGAAAAAAACAATGCGCCCTTGCCGAAATAGCCTCGTTTCGATAAACCCTGCCGGGCATAATCATTCTGAATGGCGGTTTTCCGTTTTCCATCATTCTTATCTGAACGGAGGAAGTATGCGTGCGAAGCGCCATTTTTGAATAGTCTTCAATAAAAAATGTATCCTGCATATCTCGGGCGGGATGATCTTCAGGGAAATTCAGAGCTGAAAAATTATGCCAGTCGTCCTCAATTTCTGGACCCTCTGCTACCTGAAACCCCATACGACTAAAAATAGTGCGTATTTCTTCGGCAACTAAAGATAATGGATGGCGATTCCCGGGCTCAAACGGAAAGCCAGGACGTGTAAAATCTTGATCCAGAGCACCTGCTCCTTTATTGCTTTGTTGATCTTTTGCCGAGCGCCATAGTTCCTCAGCGTACTTTTTTAGATTATTTATCAGAGCGCCAAGCTCCTTTCGTTCAGTAGAATCCACTTCACGAAAACGGTCGAACAAGGCAGTAATTAACCCTTTTTTACTCAGATATTTAATTCTGAAAGCCTCCGCTTCTTCGGCATTAGTTAAGGTTATGCCGTTTAATCCAGCCGTTAGTGTATCAATATCGTTTTTTAGCATAATGGAAATCTAATGTCAAATATAGATATACTCTGCCTTAAGCCAAATTTATTAACAGGAGATTATCCCCAATACGCAACAATACCCCGCACCTTACGTTAAACTTTTGGTTCGTTTTGTTAATTATTTTATATTTGAAACGTATTTCGGCATTTAACAATTATGATTCATAAAAAAATAGCAGTGTTTTTGTGCATATCATTGGCACTTATTTCTTTTTCGTGTCAAAAAGATGATAACACTTGTACCGCCGTTATAAATGTGGTGCGCTCAACAGGCGGTCCAGCAGCATCTGCTCGTGTTGAATTAACTTCTGAGTACGGCCAGCAAAGTTCTAGCGATTTAGCCGATTATCTTAAGGAAAATACCAAAATTACCGATGGAAATGGCAGTGCTACATTTACGTTTGCTTATCCTGCCATATTAGATGTTAAAGTAACTCATGCCACATTTGGTGAAGCAAATGACCTTATTAAGCTTGAGCCAGGCCAAACGGTCACCAAAACGGTTACACTTCAATAAAGTTTAAGCTTATTTTCTAGCGAAATAATGAAGGATAGCCTCCTTCATGAGCTGACTTTGTTGCCCTGCTGTTAGAGCGGGTAAAGAGCCTTCTATTTCCCAGTGCGGATAGCCATCGGTATCGCGTCCGAGCGGAGTATAAAAGCCATACGGCTCGAGCACAGTGCAAATAGCAATATGCATTAATTCCAGCTTTTGATCTTTCCCGAATTTACGTTTGTTCGTTCCGAGCTCTTGCACCCCAATTAGAAACAATACTGCCGACAAATCGAGTCCTGGACCAAATTGATGTTCAAGTTCAAGAATCAGTTCTTTCCAAGCTTCATCAGTTTCTTTTAAGGCCGATTTAAACGTACCACGAACCGAATTTACCGTATGCATACCCACTTATGCGTAATCGAAGACTTGCCGCAAACCAGTTCAACAAAGTAAACACCCGAATTGAGGGGTGATGCCGCAATCTGATTTAAATAAAATATATGCTGCCCATCCGAAAGGTTTCTTGAATCTACATATCCCATTAATTTCCCTGTAATATCACGGATATTAACAGATACCTCCGAAGGATTAAACAATTCAAGGCTTAATCGGGCTTCCTCTCCTGTAGAAGGATTAGGAATAATTGAACTGTTAAATATACCGGCTGCATCAAATTCTGCTCCCAGGGTTGAATTGCCAAAGAAATTAATGTCATCAATAAACAATGAATTTCCGCCACCATCTGTTACCGAAAATTTAATCATGGCATTTGAAGCGCCCGCAAAAGCGGGAATACTAACCGTTTCTGTTCGCCACTGAGAGGCTGATGGAATGAATGTGCCTGTAGAATACTGACCCGAAGGTAAGGTGCTCAAACTTGCACCTGTTTTTGTGTAGCGAGGCGTCCAGCTGCGACCACAGTTGGTAGATGCATAAACAATTAGCTTATCCGTTGATGTAGACGATCTGCGTGCATATGCTAGCTTAAAGGTTAAATTAACCGGAGCAGCTATCGACGAACAGTCGAATATTGGAGAAACAATTTCAGAAACCACACCATCGCTAATAACATTATTATTGTACTTCAAAGAAGCCGCTCCTGTTGCTTCTGCTTCTGTGGTTCTGAAAAAAGAATTCGAGGCACCTATTACTTTCCAGTCATAAAAATCCTCAGTACTGATATTGGGGAAAGCGGTATTTTCCATTCCCTCAAAGAAAGGAGCCTGTAACGTAGGATTATCAGGCCTAACCGTTATAAAACCCGTTTTCGTGCGCGAATTGGTTCCCGACGCGTTGGTAACGGATAGACTTACGTTATACACTCCCGGGTTAGCATACTGAACAACAGGATTTTGCTGGGTTGAACTAGGCGTTGAAGCTCCGGTAAATGTCCAGTTCCATTGCCAGGTGCCATCAACTGCAGCATTGTAACTTTCGTCGGAAAAAGTAACTGAAGTATTGCTACAA
>JBILCR010000289.1:0-3556 GCA_044353055.1 Flavobacteriales bacterium | reverse complement strand
GATCCTAGAGGCAGCAATGCCTTTTCCAACAAGATAGTTCTTTACGGCAATTGCTCTATCCTCTGATAGCTTAAGGTTAGCTTCATCATCTCCTACATTGTCGGTATGTCCACCAATTTCAATTTTAAGGGTCGCGTTATTAGTTAAAAACTCAAACAAGGTATTGAGTTCGGTTTCGCTTTTGCCGTCAAGCGTTGCCGAACCACTCTCGAAAAATATATTCTTAAGCACGATACGCTCTCCTGCAGCAATTGGCTGCATATCAATTACTGCCTCATACACCTCATTGGCATTAGGCTGATTATCAAGGATAAAATTTTCAGAATAAAAGAGAAACCCTGTGGCGCGGGCATTTACCGCATACGAAGCTCCGGTTGGAAGACTGACTAAAAAAGCACCTGTTACCGGATCACTGATACTGGAAGCAATTAAATGACCCGAAGCAATGTCTATAACCTCAAATCGCGCACTTACAGGGGCACCGCTTAATTTATGCCTTACTTTGCCACGCATATACGTTGTGGCTTTTGCCTGTGCCTGCTCGGGCAAAATGAATGAGTAAATATCTTTCTGGCCTATACCTCCCGGACGATCGGAGCTAAAGAAACCGTGTTTGCCATCGGCACTTACAATCATATGCGATTCGTCTGAAGGCGTGTTTACCGGATAGCCCAAATTTACGGGAATACCCCAGCTTCCATCTGTCTGACGCTTGCAAATAAAAAAATCTCTGCTCCCCAATCCGGGCAATCCGGCCGACGAAAAATAAAGCGTTTGCCCATCTGGATGCAGAAAGGGCCCCGATTCATCCTGATCTGTATTAATGGAATCACCCAAATTAGTAGCAACACTCCAAGTGCCGTCATTCTGGAGTTTCGACGACCATAAATCGCCCATACCTTTGGTGCCGGTTCGACGGCTCACAAAAATAAGCTCTCGTCCATCGGGCGATATTGTTGGTTGCGCATCCCATGTAGAACTGTTTATTCCATCTCCCAAATTAATTGGCTTGTTCCAATTTGATCCGTTTCTCTGAGATGCATAAATGTCGCAGCTCCCAAACCCATCTGGACGCTCGCAGGCCGTAAAAAAAATCATTCTACCATCGGGCGAAAGGCAATGGGCACCTTCGTTACCGTGTGAGTTTAGCGGCGACCCAATACTTTTGGCCTGAATCCAACCTTCGGAGCTCATTTTGGATACGTAAAAATCCTCCTCGAATTTTGAGCCTCCATTATTGGTTTGTTCGTCTGAAGGTCGGAGGCGCGTAAAAATTAATTCGCTTCCATCAACCGTAATGGAAGGGTGGTAATCGCTATAAGGGCTGTTGATGGAGGCTCCCAAATTTGTGGGATCAAAGGGCACCGGATGTCGAAGGGCAAAAGAAGAAAAACGGGCGCTTTTTAACAATCGAGTAGCCTTTTTACGATTTTCATTTGATGGTTTGGGCAGCGACAGAAACTGTTCAAGGTGAACCGTCGCATCGTCAAATTTCATTTGCGCTATCTCTGCCTGAGCCCATCTAAGATACATAGGCGGGAACTTATCTCTTTTTATCGCGTCGGCTGCAGCGTAAGCCTGAATGGCCTCATCGTAATAAGTTAAATCAAGACAAACATCCGCAAAAGTTAATTGTGCCTCAAAAAATAAGGCATCCTCCGTAATAGCCGATTTAAGTAATTCGTATGCCTCTGCATTGTTTTTAAACTGATATTTTTCAAGACCTTCTTTGAACAGTCGAACGGCCCGCTTATTTTTAGAAGACAATTCGGGCTGAGCTCCAAGATATAAAGCAAGGAAAAGTAATGCACCGGTTAAAATACTTTGGAGTTTGGTCATAACGTTCTTAACGCATCAATTATACCGAATATTACCGTCTTTTTTAGAGATATTTCAGAATCACCCCAAATATTATATGCACTAGCTTTATTTGTAGCCATCATAATACCTAGAAAGGCAGAATCCTTAAGAATCCTGCCAATCACTAAACCCAAATTTGGTACTATTCTCTTTTAAGGGTTACATCGCCCGAATAGGTTTTTTCGGAGGTATTAAGCACGTAGAAATAAACCCCCTCGGGATAATTCGTGCCGTCCCAATTGTTTTGATAATCGCCTGATTGATAAATTTCTGTACCCCAACGATTAAATATCTGCAAATTGGAATTTGGGAAAGCAGCTAAGCCCGAAATGGTAAAAAAGTCGTTAAATCCATCTCCATTAGGAGTAAACGAATTGGGTATTTTTAATGAATTTGAAACAACAAACACGCGTGATACCGTATCGCTGCAACCCGCAGCATCCGTTGCAATTAAGCTCACATTAAGCGTACCTTCTGTAGCATAAGTATGAGCGGCATTCTGGCTTGTAGCGTTAGTGTTATCGCCGAAGTTCCACAACCAACTAACAGGACTTCCTGTTGAGGCATCTATAAACTGAACATTTACGCCGGTTTGTGTGCCGCCCTCAGGATCAGAGTTAAAGTTTGCTAGAGGACCTGAAGAGCTAAAAACAATTGCATCCTCGAAGGCACACCCATTAGCATCAGTTACCGACAGAACGTAACTTCCAACCGTAGCAATAATCGATTGCGATGTATCGTTGGTGCTCCAAGAGTAACTGCTCATATTAGCAGGCCCCTCAAGAATTATAGTACTGCCGTTGCATAGCGCCTGATCCGGTCCTAAATCAAATTGAGGTAATGAAAACAGCTGAACAATAACCGAATCGATAACCGGACTCACACAACGATCGATAGTAGCAGTGAGATAATATGTTCCGACAACGGGATCAGACAACGTGAGTGTATTGCCTGAAATTTGACCCGAAGGTGTCACCCAATTGTACGAAACACCAGGCTCATCGTTACCGGTGAGCACTAAAGAATCGTCTCCACATAATGTAAAATCGCCAGAAATTTCGGGTAATTGAGGAAATGGGAGAACATTGATCTGAACCGAATCGATTACTGAGCATCCCTGAGGAGTTTCAATTTCAAGCCAGTAAAGCCCTGATTGAGTTACTGAGTACTCAGAATTGGTGCTGTTATCCTGCCATAAAAATTCCACATCTTCGCTTGTAGATGCATCCAGGGTTAAGCTAGACCCTTCGCAAATGGTAGAATCCGAAAATCCAAAATCAAATTCAGGCGAAAGATTCACCGTAACGTTTACTGAATCTGCGAAAGATGGACAACCGTTATCTACATAATAGGCATAGTACATACCCGTTTGCATCGTATCTAGATTTTCAAATAGTGTTGAAGGAAAATCTCCACTTATGGTGTCTCCATTTACAATCCAGTAATATTCAGATCCCCCGGTAACATCCACTTCAAACAGAAGATTATTCCCAGTACACGTGTTTAAGAAATCAAGTACTTGACCGTTGCTGCTTAGAACAGGCGTTGGGGGGCTTGCCGAGAAAAATAAATTAACTGAATCGCGGGAGGAACAATTAAACTGGTTGATTACTTCAACCCAATACAGACCTCCTTGCGTTGCGGTGTACGTCTGATTGTTAGAGCCGTCCTGCCACACATAAGTAAGATTATCGCC
>JBILCR010000288.1:0-3564 GCA_044353055.1 Flavobacteriales bacterium | reverse complement strand
GTGTATACTTTATTTCTTAAGTCGCGAATTACCGACTGGCCTAAAAGATTGCTCAGATAATTGGCGGTAAACTGCCCGGCCGCTTCCAATATGAGCACCACAATAATTATAAGACATAAGGCAAGGAGCGAGCCTCCATCGGGTTCAACAATGCGATGGTCAATAGCATATTGAATGAGCAGTGGCCGCAATGGACTAATAACCGCCAGAAATATGGTAATACCCACCGATAACCACAGCCTTTTTCTGTAGGGTTGTACCCATTTAAGTACTTTTTTAAGAAGGCTCCAGTCAAACGCTTTTCCGCTAACGCTCATAGGCCTCAAAGATAGATAAAGCCCCGTTGCTTGCGGGAATTATTTGGTTCCAAAATCGTTATTTGATTTCGGAGTATGCAATACAGGCGCGCATATCATGCAGCAAATCGGGATTTTTTTCGAGCGCATTTCCCACCACCACCATGTCGGCACCGGCATCCATAGCTTTAAGCAGTTTTGCCGTTGAATCAATGCCCCCTCCAACAATCACAGGAATTTGACACTCAAGTTTAACCGCGTGAATCATTTCGGGCGGCACCGGAAGTTTTGCGCCGCTGCCTGCTTCGAGATAAATAAAGCGCATGCCTAAAAGCTCGGCAGCAAGGGCAGTACTCACTGCTAGTGCAAATTTTTCTCTAGGAATGGGTTGCGTTTGACTTAAATAAGCTACCGTTGTCGTGGTTCCGCCGTCAATAAGTAAATAGGCCGTTGGAATAATTTCTAAACCGCTTTTTTTAAGCTGTTTTGCCGCAGTTACATGCTTGCCAATTAATAAATCGGGATTTCGCCCCGAAACCAAACTCAACAGTAAAAAAGCATCTGCCTGGGCATTAATCTGTTGCTCGTTTCCCGGAAAAATAATTTTAGGAATTCCCTCACAAAACGCATCAATATCGGCAATGCACTTTGCCAACTCTTCGGCATCGGCAGTGGATCCACCAATAAAAAAGAAATCGGGCCGCGAAACGGATGCGGCCGTTAGCAAATGCTGCAGTTTTTTGGGACTTAATTTTCCGGGATCAATTAATACCGCCAGCAAGGGATGCTTTGCCAAACGAGCCTG
This sequence comes from Flavobacteriales bacterium, assembly GCA_044353055.1. Classification (GTDB taxonomy): domain Bacteria; phylum Bacteroidota; class Bacteroidia; order M30B66; family M30B66; genus CAMCXT01. The sequence goes on along the minus strand of JBILCR010000288.1, from coordinate 2,463 downwards.
ATCTACACGATTCCAAACGCTATTCATGCGTCAAAATTCGCTTTTTAAGGGCAGTCGTGCAAGATTATTACAACCTAATTTCACAATGTCCACCCATTTATTTCATCGGCAAATAACCATTTTAATTCTGCAATAAACAGATTTCGAGAACAATAAATCGTTCAGCGCTGCATGAGTGATATATGGCTTACATATGAAAGCTAAGCCCATCACCTTGAATAAAATTACGAAACAAAAGCTTGCATAAAATAAGTATACCTCACAAACCAACTTATGCAGATTGCTGTGAAACCAACCCATACTGCTAATCTTGAAACACTGATACCTAATACCTTCAGATGCCTATGAATTCTATTCTGAAACTCGCATTAGGATTCATGCTTTGCTTTTTCACAGGCAATGCACATGCCCAGCTTGTAACCACCGGCTCCAGCAGCGTATCGGCCAATGCATTGGTAAACATGATTATTGGCAGCGGTGTAACGTTTAGCAATGCTACATACACCGGAAAACCTGTTGCCGCAGGAACCTTCAACGGAGCAAACTCCAACATTGGAATTAACTCGGGCGTAATTATTACTTCGGGTCATATTAATGTGGCGCCGGGCCCCAATAACAATGCCGGAGCAACGTATTCCAACAATGGACCAAACATTCCTGAACTCGAATCGCTGGCCCAATCCACAACTTTTGATGGCGCCATATTGGAGTTTGACTTTATTCCGCAAAGCAACCAAATTAGCTTTCGCTATGTTTTTGCATCCGAAGAATACAATGAATATGTATGTTCGGAATTCAACGATGCTTTTGCATTTTTCATTACAGGGCCGGGCATTACCGGCGCCGAAAACTTAGCCATGGTGCCGGGCACTAACATTCCTGTTACCATTAATACTATAAATAACGGCTCCGTTGGAGCTTTGGGTGCAGCTACCAACTCACCTTGCGAACTGGGTAATGCAGCTTACTTTGTAGGGAACACATCAAACACTGTTCAATACGACGGATTTACTACCGTGCTTACGGCCACACGAAGCGTTGTTCCTTGCCAAACCTACCACATCAAACTTATGATTGCCGATGGCGCAGACGACATTTTTGACTCTGCTGTGTTTCTCGAGGAAAACTCATTCAGTTCAGATGTATTTGAAATTACGGTGAGTACGCCATCAAACGATTCAACCATCATTGAAGGTTGTACCGAGGGCACCCTCACCTTTAGCCGCCCGCAATCAAGCAATCAGCCGTTTACGATCAACTTTACGGTAGGAGGAACAGCTCAATCAGGAGTGGATTATGTTCCTTTTGGAAATTCCGTAACCATTCCGGCAAATCAATCTTCGGTAACGCTTAACATCCAGTCGATTAGCGATAACACCACCGAGCCCACCGAAACCATTATTGTAAATGCCACCACTGCTTGCGGTAATTTGCCGGCCATAATTCAGCTACGCGACAAGCCTGTTTTGGATATTTCTGTGCCGAATGCAGCCGTTTGTTCGGGGCAAACCCAAGCTGTTTTAACCGCAAGTGCTTCGGGAGGCTTGCCGCCTTATTCATACAGCTGGAGCACCGGGGCAGCAAGTGCTTCCATTAGTGTTAGTCCATCAACAACGTCAACATATACTGTTACCGCTACCGACCAGTGCGGCAATACCGGAAGTGCCCAGCCCATAGTAATTGTGGGCGAAACTCCCACCGCTTCTATCGAAGTGCCTCCATTTATTTGCAGCGGGGTTGATGCTACCATAAGTTACACCGGAACAGCACCGCCTTCGGCGACATACATTTGGAATTTCGACAATCCGTCAAGTGTAACAAGCGGTTCCGATCAGGGGCCGTATCAGGTAAGCTGGGAAACCTCCGGAATTAAAACCGTTAGTCTGCAGGTAATCCAAAACGGATGCTCTACCAATGTGGTAACAGCACAGATTGAGGTTAATCCCACACCTACCGCCGAAATGGTAGTAGATCCTTTAGTGTGTGCGGGGCAAAACGCTACGGTTACTTACACCGGTACAGGGACTGACGCTGGAGGCTATGGGTGGGGGTTTCCGGGAGGAGTGATTATTACCGGTGGCCGACGCGGACCTTTTGAAATTCGATGGGATTCGGTAGGCGTATTCGGTATTACACTCACGGTTACTGAGAATGGATGTACCTCGCCCGGTGCCGAAATTTTTGTAACGGTGCAGCCCACGCCGTCTTCCGATTTTACCGTAGAAAGCCCTGTTTGTGTAGGGCAGGCCTCCACTATTGCCTATGATGGTGCTGCAGCATCAACCGCAGTATACAACTGGAATTTTTCGGGCGGTACTGTTTTGAGTGGCGCTGGAGCCGGGCCGTATGAAGTTCAATGGAACACACCGGGTACCAAAAATGTAATGTTGAGCGTTACCGAAAATGGCTGTACCAGCGATATTACTTCAAACAATGTAGTTGTTAACGGCATTCCGCAAGCTT
>JBILCR010000287.1:0-3568 GCA_044353055.1 Flavobacteriales bacterium | reverse complement strand
TATTTCTCAGATTCAACCGCGTCCATTGGATTTGATTACGGACTATTGCTTACCACCGGCAATATTATGAATGCCGTTGGACCCAATACCCTCAGCGGCGCAGGAACAAGCCTAAATATGCCGGGCGATCCGATGCTCGATGCACTTATTCCGGGTTATATATCGTTTGACGCAGTATCCATTAATTTTGATTTTACACCTCAAGCCGATACCTTGGTAGCCTGCGAATTTGTTTTTGCATCGGAGGAATATCCTGAATTTGTTGGTTCCAATTTTAACGATGTGTTCGGATTTTTCATCAACGGGCCGGGCACGAACGGCTGGCAGAATATTGCCTATATACCCGAAACGCCCATTCCGGTTACTATAAACAATGTTAATCAGGCCAGTTTTCCTCAATATTATGTAAATAACACTCCGGGGTTATTGTTGCAATATGATGCCTACACTACACCCATTCGCCTTGAGTTTCCAGTTCAGGCCAATCAGACCTATCAATTTCGAATTGTAATTGGTGATGCCGGCGATGGGGTGTTCGACTCTGGTGTCTTTATTAAAGGTGGAAGTTTTCTTGGCAACACACCCCTTCCTGCTGCACGATTTGCTTTTTCGGGAATTGGCAGTAGTGTAGAATTTGAGAACCAAAGTGAGCATGCCGAGAATTTTATCTGGAATTTTGGCGATGGGAACACATCTACAGAGGTAAATCCGATGCACACCTACAGCCAGATAGGCTTCTACAATGTTCGTCTGGAAGGCTCAAATGTGTGTTACCTCTGCGACACCACGCAAACGTTGGCGGTAACTCCCGGTGAAGTATTGCTGGTTACAGGAGCATTGAACACGAATGTGCAGCTATTGGATAATGGACAAATCCGCATCAATTATGCGCTAGAACGTCCTGCCGATCTTGAAGTGGAGGTGCTAAGTGCAGGGGGGCAGCTCCTTCGCAACACTCAGTTCGACAATGTGCAATTGGGAAGTAATGTTCTTGATTTGGATGGGCTTGCCCAAGGCTTATATCTTGTAAAACTGAAGGCCTTGGGTGAAGAAACCGTGCATAAGGTGTTGCGGTAGCAATTTCAGCCCTTACACAGGTACTACCCAGTTAAACGGATCCTCTATTTCACCTGTTTTGAGCTTGCTTAAAAATTCAGCGGCTTTCACTGAAAAGCTCCTTTCGTTGAGTTCGGGAACGCCATAATCTGTGCCATCATCAGAAATTATCGAAATCCGTGCAATGTTGGCGGCCGTACCGGTGCCAAATGCTTCGGTAAGTGAGCCATTTTTTAGTGCCTCGATAATTTCCGATACATACACATCACGTTCCTCAACAGGCACATTCCAATATTTTGCTATTTCAATTACCGAATCGCGTGTAATGCCTGCCAACTTGCTCGCGCTTAATGAAGGGGTTACAAGCACTCCATTTATAACGAACATTAAATTCATCGTGCCCGACTCCTCAACCTTTGTGTTGGTAGCGGCATCGGTCCATATAACCTGATCGTATCCAGCCTCTTTGGCTAATTGCGTTGGATAAAGCGCCCCGGCATAATTCCCAGCGGCTTTGGCATATCCTGTTCCCGATCGGCTTGCACGCGAATACGTTTTTTCGATGCGTACTTTTAAGGGTTTGTTGTAATAAACATCAGTAGGACTTGTAATTATAATAAAGCTGTAGTATTCAGAGGGATGTACTCCAATAACCGGGTCTGTTGCAAAATATACCGGTCGTATGTATAATGATTTGCCGCCTCCTTTAGGCACCCAGCCCGAATCGACTTTAAGCAATTCTTTTAATCCGTCAATAAATATGGGTTCGGGAATTAAGGGCATGCTCAAACGTTGAGCAGAGTTGTTCATGCGTTTAAAATTTTCAGCGGGCCGAAAAAGCAGTACCTCGTCGTTGTCGGATTTATATGCCTTCATACCTTCGAAAATGGATTGTCCATAATGAATTACTGCGGATGAAGGATCTAAACTTAATGGGGCGTAAGGAATGATTTCGGACTTTATCCATGCCTTTCCGTTAAAGTCGGCGCGAAACATATGATCAGAAAAAATTCTTCCAAACGGTAAGACATCAAAGTTGGTTTCTGATAAACGCGAATGTACCGTTGGGCTAACCGAATAAGGCATAAAGTGTGATTTGGGGGCCTAAAACTAATTATAAATTGCCAACAGCGTTCAATTTATTCTGTTACGCGTGAATTATCTTTACTTTTGGCCGAATTATTTGAATGCCTTGTTCAACAATAGAAAAATAATTGGTTTTTTAATTTTATATGCCTTGATAAATGGTGCTTTAGCACAAGGCCGTAAGATTAATATTGTTAATGCCAATTCATTGGAATACAGCCAACGTATGCCCGATGCCAAGCGATTAATCGGGAATGTGATTTTTGAACATGAGGGCAATATGCTTTATTGCGATTCGGCATATTTTTATGAAAAGTCGGAACGCATGGATGCGTTTTCAGGAGTTAGAATTGCGAGTGAGTCGGTAACGGTAACGGGCAACAAACTTCAGTATGACGGCAAAACCAAAATGGCTGAAATCATAGGAAATGTTAAGTTAAGAGACGAGTCGAGCACGCTTAGTACTAATTTTTTGAAGTATAATCTTGCCGACAAATCGGCCACATACACCACCGGTGCTACCATCATCAACAACAAAGATAGAAACACCCTTAAAAGTGTTTACGGTACGTATCGTTCGGAAAAGAAGATGTTTTTTTTCAGGCAAAATGTAAGTCTAACTTCGAAGGATTATGTCATGACGGGCGATAGCCTTAACTACAATACCTTGAGTGAAACTGCCGTGTTTACAGGCCCAACGTGGATTCGTTCGAAAGAAAATACCATTTATTGCGAAAATGGTTTTTACGACACCCGAAACGATGTGTCTGAATTTGGTAAGAATGCCATCATCATTAGCAAAGGACAGAAGGTGAGTGGAGATAAAATTTATTATGATCGCAAGAAAAAATTAGGAAGGGTGAGGCAAAATGCGGTCATCAGAGATTCGGTGAATCAGCTTCTGTTAACGGGTAATTATGCCGATTATTTTGAAGAAAATGAGCGGGTGTTGTTGACCGATCGAGCTGCAATGCAAAAGATTTTTGGTAAAGACACCTTGTTCCTTCATGGCGATACGCTTCTTTCCATTACCGATACGCTTGCAAAGAAACGTACGTTTTTTACCTTTCATCATGTTCGGTTTTATAAGCAAGATTTGCAGGGAAAGTGCGATTCGTTAACCTATTCAGAAAACGACTCACTTATGCGTTTGTTTGGCAGGCCTGTGCTTTGGAACAAAGAAAATCAGCTGCTCGGCGATAGCGTTTACATTCAGCTGGCCAATAACGAACTGCAAACTTTATATTTAAAAGCCAATGCTTTTATTGCCTCTGAGGTAGATTCGGTGCATTACAATCAAATTAAAGGCAAAGACATTACCGGTTATTTTATTGAAAGTGCGCTGCGAAAGGTTAATGTAAAGGGCAACGGGCAATCGGTGTATTATGCGGCAGATGAAAAAGGCCGTTACATCGGCATTAATAAA
>JBILCR010000285.1:0-3572 GCA_044353055.1 Flavobacteriales bacterium | reverse complement strand
GCACAGGTAAGATAATATTGAACATAAAGGGCCTAACCGGCGCATTGGATTGCAGCAACTGGGATGAAGGTGTTTATTTAATTTTGGCGCAAAATAGCAAGAAGGAAGTTCACAAAACACGCATTGTAGTTTCACATTGATACGGATACTGATAGTTCTACTGCTGATAGTGCAGCAATTTATAGTGCAGGCACAGTTTCATCCTTCCTTGGGCCAGCCGGGTTGTATTGCCATTCATAAAGACAGCTCGGTGTTTAACGCTTGGGTAAGCGATGCGTCTATAGTACGTGGGATGCAGCAAATGGGTGTCGATTCGTTGGGCCTGGCCTGGTCGGGCATCGACGAATATGCTTTGGGCCGCGCAGGCGATAATCCGATGATTAGTTTGGGCGATGGCGGCTCGGCAACGTTGCAGTTTGATGGAGTTTTGCGAAACGGTGCGGGCTACGATTTTGCCGTATTCGAGAACAGCTTCGACGGCGACTTCCTCGAGCTGGCTTTCGTTGAGGTAAGTAGTGATGGTGAACGCTTTGTGCGCTTTCCGGCGTATTCCGAAACCGATACAATAAATGGCACCTCGGCATTTGGCTATACCAATCCGGAGCAGATTCATAACCTGGCAGGAAAGTATCCTCTATTCTACGGCACTCCTTTCGACCTTAACGAATTGCAGGATTCTTCAGGAATTGATGTGCAGAATATTCGCTTTGTGCGGGTAGTTGACGTTGTGGGCAGTATGGATCCCCGCTTTTGTAGCCGTGATGCACTAGGTCGAAAAGTGGCCGACCCCTGGCCCACGCCGTTCCCTTCGGGAGGTTTCGACCTCGACGCCGTGGGCGCCATTCATTTTGTTCCCGCAGGCATTGATGCTACAAAACGAAGCGAGGTAAAACTCTATCCACAACCTGCTTCAGAAAAAGTATGGGTGAAAAATCATTTCAATACTGAGTATGAAGCGCGATTTACAGCATTAGACGGACACCTATTTACGAGGCCCGTAAATGCCGATGGTTCTATCGATATTTCGGGATTATCGGCAGGTTATTATATTCTTGAACTAAATTCAAACAACACAACATGGCGCACAGGCTGCATCGTTTCGCGATAATTGTCATAGTTGGAGTGATGGCATTATCGGCCTGCAAAAAAGAAGTGCCGCCGCCCGAACCCGATTTGCCTGATGAAAAAGGCCATTCGGTATTTGTGCTCAATGAGGGCAATTTTCAGTGGGGAAATGCATCGCTAAGTTTGATTAGTCTGAACAATAACAGCATACAAAACGACGTGTTTTCGGCTGCAAATAACCGTCCGCTCGGCGATGTATTGCAGTCGGCAGCCTTCATCAACAGGGAGCTCTGGCTGGTGGTGAACAATTCGCAGCGCATAGAACGCATTGACCTAGCAACCGGTAAAAGCAAGGGCGCTATTAATGGCGTGCAATCGCCGCGCTATATCATAAACACAGGAAGCGGAAAAGCGTATGTGAGCGATTTATATTCGGGATCCATACATGTCATCGATACGGCAACGTATAGCATATCAAACAGCATACAAACTAATGGATGGACCGAAGAGTTAATTTTACTTAACAACCGCGTTTGGGTCTGCAATACAGGGAGCAATCAGGTGTACAAAATAAATCCGATCAGCCACCAGATTGAGGATTCTGTTGCCGTGGGAATTAAGCCGCGCAGTATTCGAAGCGATAAAATGGGCCGCATCTGGGTGCTGTGCGAAGGCGAAATTCCGCCTCAGGAAAGCGCAGGCAGTTTGTGGTGCATTGATGCATCTGCAAATAACGTTTTATGTCAGTTCTCTTTTCCCAACTCAACAGATCATCCTTCAAAATTGTGTGTTAACGCTAATGGCGACCGTCTATACTTTCTAAATAACGGAGTGCAACGTATGTCTATATCGGATGTAACACTTCCGTCCACATCGTTTATTCAGGCGGGCAACCGTATTTTCTACGGCTTATCCATTCATCCGCAGGACGAAAGCATTTGGCTGAGTGATGCCCGCGATTACGTACAGCAGGGTAAAGTTTTTCGTTACACATCTGATGCAACGCTTATGAATGAATGGGATGCGGGAATAATTCCCGGAGGATTTTTCTTTTATTAATCGTCGCGACGCCCCGATAGTAAAGAAACGTAATACAATAAGGTGGCTACCGAACCAATAGCAGCAACTACATAGGTCATTGCTGCCCAATTGAGCGCATCTTTGGCCTTATCGTGTTCTTGTCCATAGGTTAAGCCGGTGCTGTCCATCCATTTTAATGCGCGGCGCGAAGCATCAAATTCAACGGGCAGAGTTATGAGACTAAACAATGTGGTGAGGGCAAACAAACCGATACCAATCATAAGGAGGGCGGGGAAGGTTTGCAGCAAAAGTACTCCTGCTAGTAAAATCCACTGAACAAAGGAACTTGAAAATTGCACAACCGGAACGAGTGCAGAACGCATGTTCAGCCAGGCATAAGCTCGGGCGTGCTGCACGGCATGGCCGCATTCGTGGGCCGCAACAGCAGCAGCGGCAACACTGCGCGTGTTGTAAACTTCGGGACTTAAATTAACGGTTTTCTCGAGCGGGTTATAGTGGTCGCTCAGAAACCCCTCAACAGAGATTACTTTAACATCGTAAATGCCATTATCGCGTAGCATCTTTTCTGCCACCTCGCGCCCATTCATGCCAGCCGATAGGCCAATTTCGCTGTATTCTTTAAACTTACTTTTTAGGCGGTACGACACAAACCAACTGGCAGCCATTACCAAAATCATGATTAAATAAATTCCAGGCATTGTTAAATTTTTTGAGTTAAGAAAAGCTTTTCAAATAATGTTCCCTCTCTAAAATTCGGCAATTATTGGCAGAAACCATGACAAAATTTTGTAAAAACACGTGTCGCAAAAGTTTTTGTGAAACGCTTTTGGGTTTTTGGTATGTTTAAACCATGCAAAATCAGGCATGGGCAATTATTCTGAATCCGAAGGCCAAAGGCGGTAAAGCAGCTAAAATTGCTCATAAACTATTGGCTAAGCTCGATGTATTGAAACTTGCCTATGTTGTTTACGAAACAAAGGGTCAGGGAGGAGGCGAGGATTGCGCACGACAATGCATCGATGATGGATACACGCAGATTCTTATTGCCGGTGGCGATGGCAGTGTTTATGATGCGTTGAACGGTATCTTATCGCATCCTCAATACTCCGTTGATGCATATAAACTGGCCGTATTTCCGATAGGCACGGGAAATGATTTTGCACGAATCACCAAAGCTTCGGCATCTCCGGATCATTTTGCAGAATTACTGGAAAAAATGAATTTCAGGCGTTTCGATGTGGGCCAAATTATTCGGGAAAGTCACCCGATACGATATTTTATTAACGTGGCAGGTTTGGGCTTCGATGCACAAGTAGCCGCGTATGCCAACCAGTTGAAAAAGAAAGGCTACTCAGGAATGATTACCTATTTGTTCGCGTTATTGGCGACCTTGTTTCGTTACCGCGATGCCGATTGCACCCTTTCTGTAGACGATGGCGAACCTTTTAGAATGTCTTTGTTCACGG
>JBILCR010000286.1:0-3572 GCA_044353055.1 Flavobacteriales bacterium | reverse complement strand
CGTTACATTTCCAATAACATCAGTAAATACAATGTTTCCCAACGAAAAATAACGAAGCGAACCCCCAATAGCTTGCCTCTTCTTCATTTTTTTATACCACGACAAATACCCCAAATTAATATCGGGTACCAACTGGCGCAACCAGGGTATATATGAAAGCGAAAGCCCCGAGCTACCTTCAATGCTGGCCAATTTGGCCGAACACCAATGTATAGAATTGGCATCGGGAGATAATGCACCGCCGGCATCGCCCAGCGCACCTGCGCGGGCATCGGGAGAGATCATCAGCAGCGGAACGGCAGTGGTAATGGTATTTATAGTTCCGTCTAACTCATCTACCGTTATTTGAGCCTGAACAGCACTTTGCATGCCTATTACACCCAATGCTACCAAAATCCTCGATTTCATTATTTTTTTTGTGGTTGTATTCATAAAAGCTGGTCGCAAATATAGTATTTCCCGTTTTGCTTAATTATAATTTACATCATAATTGAAGGGGGCGGAATTATGTTTTGTAAAATCGTAACACTCTACGTTAATTCAATATAACAAGTTTCTCAATTTTTTCGGCCGATTTTCCGTCGGCTGTGCTGGCCTTTAAACGGTAAATATACACGCCGCGGCCAATTTTATCTCCGTAATCATCGCGTCCGTCCCATACTATGGGCTCGGAGCGGTATCCACTGGTAAATTGAGACGCATTTAAGGTTTTTACCAATTTTCCGCTTACTGTAAATATTTGTATTTCAACATCTACTTCGGTTCCGGGTTGGTTATATTCGAAGAAAAACTGTGTGTATGTGCTAAACGGATTAGGATAATTAAGCACATGACTCAGGGCTAATTCCTCGTTTTCAACCACCACAAAATCAATCGATGCGGTTGAGGAATTGTTGGCGATGTCCCAAACTTTAAGTGTTAGGGTGTGCGGCCCGGGTTCAAGTTTTTCAAACGGATACCGTATCGAACCTTTTTTGAAATTATCCAATTCGGCTTCGAAAAAGTCGTTCAAAATGTAGGGCGTATTTGTTTGTCCGTCGAGCACGGCCGTTATATCGTGTCCGATGCCGGTGCCCACGGTGTTGATACCGAAGTCGTCTTCCACAAAGGCAAGCATCTCCGGATTTTCATCGGTCATTCCGCCACTCACAAAACGCTCGTTGTTCATAAAGAGTTTGATTTCGGGACCTTTTTCGTCACGTACCGGATTGGTACTAAATCCACCCACCGTAATATTGGTAAGTGCTCCGTTGGCATCGTCCAGCGTACCGTTTTTACGGGCGTAATAGCTGATTTTTCCTTGTCCGTAAGCCAACTGAATATCTTGAGGCACAACAAAACTAAAGCTAAATTGACCGTTTCTTACTGAAACCGGTCCTCTGAAAATGATGTTTTTTTGTATCTGGAAGTTCAGTAGGCCCGATGAGGGGTCGTTTCGTAAGGTTACTGCATTTAATGGTTTATCGAAAATAGTAGGGGTGAGTACTCCATTAAAATCGGTCATTGGTGTTACGCCGTCGGCACTTACAAAACCGGTTATCGTAACTTGTTCGAGCGCCGAAAGCGTGTCGGGGAATTGTTCGGGTGTTTTGCCGTTTACCGAGGTGGTGACCACGTTGTATTTAGGGTAGGCAAGCCGCATCGAAGGGTCGCCCAAAAGGGCAAAACTTCGGTTATTAAACGAGGAGCCCGTGCGATTCTTCGCACCTCTGAAAATATCACCCAGCGTTTGATATTGACCGTTGCGTTTTGCTAAAAGGGTATCCATCACGTTGCGGTTGATGGTTTCGTTAGAGGTCGAAAAGGTAAGCCGCACGGTAGTAAACAATGCCACGCCACCACCCTGCGGATTGAGTATAACGTATTCGCCGGCTGAGGTAAAATCGGGATCGTCGAAGCGGCTAAACTCGCACGTGGCCGTTAAAAACAGCGATAATTTATCGAGATTGTCCCATTCCTGAATTTGGTCAATGGTTACCACCCGTTCCAGCGCGAGTCCTTCCTCGCCGCCGTGTCCTGCGTAGTTCACCATGAGCGTCCCTCGGTCGAGTCTGTTGTTGATGGCCGTATTAACCTGCGGATAGGTTTGGCCTCCGGCACCGGTTTGCTGCTGGTAGGCATCAAGATAAATTTTATCTACATTAAATTCGGGATGCTGTAAACCAATAATCGAAGATACATTTTCGGCCTGTTCGGCATGATCAGAATTATCCTCGTCATCGGCAACGAAACAAAGCACATTGCGCCAATCGCCCAAGCATTCGGGGCGTGTGGTATAATGAATAATCTTATCTACCATTATAGCGGCTTCTTCGGCATTTGAGGCAGGCAAACGTCCAATGCCAATGTCGAGTGATCCTGCATTTGCCGATTGAATCGAAGTGCCTTCGATGGGATCGAGCAAGCCGTAAAAATCGTCGGATGCATAAGATCCAATAGGGCTTAACGATTCTACCGACTCATAAGTGGGCAGTAACGAGGTGTAGCTTCGGTAAATTGATTTGGGATTGTAGGTGCCATCGCCAAAAAGCAGCAGATATTTTGGTGCATCGGTTTCGGAGGTGCTGCGCTCATAAAACATACGCACAAAGTTTCGCAGACCGGCAATATCGGCTTTTCCTGATGAAAACTCGTTATAAATAATACGATCCTCCACAACATGTACCGAGTATCCTTCAAAATTACGATGATGTTGTGCTAGGCGGTTGGCCTGGCTGAGCAAGGCAGCAGGGGAGATAATGAGAACATCAGCCTGAGGCAAGCCATGCAAATTTTGATTATTTACTCGCCCTCCGCGAATGGGAACTGGAAAAGCGCTTGAATTGTAGTCTACAGCTACAAACTGTCGAAGGCTATCGAGGTTCACTTTGAAACTTAAGGTTGAGCCTGATAGATTGGATGCTTGTAGGCGTGCATCATATATCGAACTCACCTCCCAAATGCGGCACGATGCATTGGCTGCCGAGATGCGATATTCCACAACCTGGCCGGCAGCTACCAGATTTTGGGTTCTGAATGCAAGTGAAGAACCGCTAAAGATGAGATTACGCTTCACATTGAGGTTAATGAAATCAATCCATCCAATGTTGGTTCCTTCGGTGAGCTTGGTAATGGTTACTGGAACATTCGCACCGCTTGTAGAAAAAGAAAAAGTGGATTCGTTTTCCTTGGCATACGTGTCCAAATACCCCATATTATTACCTAAACCGTTTACGGTTTGTTGAAAATTTTGTCCGGAGGCTGATACCTGAAATGAAGTAGCACCGCTGCCGCGTGCCAAGAGATTGGTTGAAATTTTATGCGGACCTGAAGCCAGGTTGGGGAAACTAAAGGTAAACGAATGCGATGGTACCACTTCCATGCGATTTCCAAACCAGCGACGCCCGGTAATAAGTAAATTTTCTTCATCGTTTTCTACCACGGCATAATCGTCAAAAACAGTTGCCGTAGCACTTACCGCACCTTCTGACTCAGCCTGCGGGCTAAGTCGTTTGCCCGGACCTAAATCGGCGGTGATGAAATACCAAGCGGTATCAGCATACAAGTTTGTGGTATGTCTGAACATCTCTTTA
>JBILCR010000284.1:0-3594 GCA_044353055.1 Flavobacteriales bacterium | reverse complement strand
TGAACATTTTTATCTCGAGCACACTGAACGGCATAATAGCCATCGCTGCCATAGAGTGCCCTTGCGGTTAATGCCTTAAGTTGTTGCTCTAGTAATGCCGAAGAACGTTGCTGCTGCGCTTGGTTATCGGCAATACCGTTTGATCTGCAATAAGCAAAAAAATCAGCCAAAAGAGTAGAAGAATTATAATCTCTTGTAAATACCTCCGCATTGGCGTATTGCCCCTTAAGTTGACTTTTTAAACGATCGGTTTTTGAAAACACAAAACGGTTAATGAGTCCTTCAGAAACCACTTTGGCAAGATAGGTAGTGTAGCCCGTTGTGTCTGAGTTTATAATAAAATCGGGATTAACACCGCCACCGCCATACACTTTCCTACCCTTTAACGTGCGGTAGGCAATACTATCTTGTTTCGATTTGTTTTTCAATGAATCGGCTTTCCCTGCAATTCTATCTGTTATTTCCTTGTAATATTCGTCGGTTCCATTGGTGTATGGCCGTTGAATGCAGCGCCCCGCAGGCGTATAATAACGGGCTACCGTAAGCCTCATGGCCGAGCCATCGCCAAACCTAACTTCCTCCTGCACCAATCCTTTTCCGAAAGAGCGTTGCCCAACCACCCATCCGCGATCATTGTCCTGCACCGCTCCCGATACAATTTCTGATGCAGAAGCAGAGCCTTCATCAATGAGTACTACCAAACCTCCTTTTTCAAAAGAGCCCATGTTGGTGGCATTGTATTCCTCTTTTTTTCGGGCCTTACCTTCGGTATAAACTATTTTACGTCCTTTTGGCAAAAACTCATCGCATAAATCTACTGCAGCATTTAGATATCCTCCGGGGTTATCGCGCAGGTCGAGAACCAAATCTTTCATTCCCAAACCACTTAATTTTTTAAATGCTTTTAAATATTCGTCGTAAGTGGTTGCGGCAAAACGCGAGATGCGAATATATCCTGTAGTTTTATTAAGCATCAGTGCGGCATCAACACTGTAAATTGGAATTTTATCACGTTTAATGGTGTACGGAATCAAGCCTGAGCGACCCGGTCTTACAATTTTAATTTTTACCTCTGTAGCCCGTTTCCCACGAAGTTTCTTTATAACATCCTCATTGCTAATGTGCACTCCGGCCGCTTTCTTACCTTCAATCTCTACAATACGGTCGCCGCTTTGAATGCCAAGTGCTTCGGAGGGGCCACCACTAATGGCCGCTACCACTATAATGGTGTCGTTTTGAATGTTAAACTCCACTCCAATGCCATCGAAATTGCCTTCGAGTTGTTCAGAAACCTGTTGCAACTCGCTGGCGGGAATGTAAGACGAATGCGGATCGAGGCGGCCTAAAAGTGCGGTTATGGCGTCGTCCTGAAACGTTTCAGGGTTTAGCGTATCCACATATTGCTCCATAATGTACCGTAACGCATCGCTAATTTTATCATTACTTTTTTCGCCCAGAGCACCTAATGAATTGCTGCCCGAAAACCGATATCCCAAAACTATCCCGGTGGCTATTGAGGCACCAATTAGTAATGGAAACAAAAGCACTCGTAGTGGTTTGGGATTCATAAATTAATTCAAAATTATCCTTAACGATCTAAGTAAATGCTTTCGTATTACTATCGATAGAAAAATGGTGTACCTCAACTCCAAACTTACGCAAAAACTCAACGCCTTCATCTACAGGAATGCCTTTGTACGCCGCATATGAATTGAGGTAATATACCTGCTTAATTCCAACTGAAAGAATTATTCGGGCGCAGGCCAAACACGGCGATAGCGTTACATACAAGGTTGAGCCCTCGAGGTCAACCTTATTTTTAGCGGCATATAATATGGCATTGGCCTCGGCATGCAGGGCCAGATAACAGCTTCCTTTGCGGTCGCGTGCGCAGCCTGTTTCGGGCCATTCCTCATCGCAATTGTGTGTGCCAGCAGGAGGCCCGTTATATCCTAGCGAGACAATGCGTGTGTCTTTGGCCAGAACAGCTCCCACCTGCTGCTTCACGCAATGCGAACGCTGGGCTAAATTAGCCGCAAGATTCATATAAATATGATTAAACGAAGGAGCGCCTTTACTCATGCCAAGCCGCAAATTTATGCATTTTGGCCTTTGGATGAAATACAGACCTTTTTACTGTAAATAATAATGCGGCGTTAGAGATCGGCTGCCTGTGCAATCATCTCGGCAATGTCGAGCACCTTAACGGAATCTTCTTTTTCGGCATGCTTTACTCCGTCGGTCATCATGGTATTGCAGAAAGGACAGCCCACGGCGATAAAATCAGGCTTTAGTTCTAGGGCCTCTTCGGAACGTTCAGTATTCACTTCCTTATTGCCCGGTTCGGCCTCTTTGAACATTTGTGCACCACCGGCGCCACAACAAAGTCCTTTGGATTTGCAGCGCTTCATTTCCACCAGTTCGGCATCGAGCTTAGAAAGAACCTCGCGCGGTGCTTCATACACCCCGTTTGAGCGGCCGAGATAACAGGGGTCATGAAAAGTGATTTTACGTCCCTTAAATTGCCCGCCTTCTACCTGTAATCTACCTTCCTTCAGCAACTGTTCAATGAGCTGCGAATGATGAATTACCTCGTAATTACCTCCTAATGCAGGATATTCGTTTTTAAGCGTATTAAAACAGTGCGGACAGGCTGTAACTATCTTTTTTATGTCATACCCGTTAAGCACCGCGATGTTTTGCATGGCCTGCATCTGAAACAAAAATTCGTTTCCGGCGCGCTTTGCGGGATCGCCCGTGCAGGATTCTTCCTGACCAAGAATGGCAAATTTCACCTCTGCTGCTTGTAAAATCTTAGCAACGGCTTTTGTAACCTTTTTAGCGCGATCGTCGAAACTGCCGGCGCAACCCACCCAAAAAAGAACTTCGGGAGTTTCGCCCATGGCAGCATAATCGGCAATTGTTTTAACGTGTAGTTCCATGTTTCAAAAAAATTACGCCCTTTTTATTCGTCTTTCCAATTGGCGCGGTCTAAAGGGGAAAACTGCCAGGGCGCCCCGTTATTTTCCATATTACTGAACATAGTACCCAACGAAGCTGGGGGCGCACTTTCTTCCATAACCAGTTGCTGGCGTAACTGCATGATGATGTTTACGGGATCAATATTTACGGGACAGGCCTCTGCACAAGCATTACAGGTAGTGCAGGCCCAAAGTTCTTCGGGTGTGATGTACGAATGCAGGAGCGTTTTACCATCATCAGCAAAACTGCCCTTGTTGGCGTCGATGTTTCGGCCCACTTCTTCGGCACGATCTCGTGTTTTCATCATAATGGCACGAGGACTCAGTAACTTACCGGTAATATTTGCCGGACATTCAGAAGTACAGCGGCCACATTCGGTACATGAATAAGCATCCAACAGGTTTTTCCAACTTAAATCCTGCACATCGCGGGCGCCAAACTTAACCGGACCTTGCTCGGGTTCAACCGCTGCAGTGGGGTCCATAATTAATTTAACCTCGCGGGTTACCGCATCCATATTTTCGAGCTGCCCTTTGGGTTCTAATTTTGAGTACCAAACATTGGGAAATGCCAGAATAATGTGCATGTGTTTGGAATAAGGCAGATAATTTA
>JBILCR010000283.1:0-3599 GCA_044353055.1 Flavobacteriales bacterium | reverse complement strand
GGCTTTATTATATTTTATTGCTTTACAAATTTTCGAAATGCTTTGTTACCGTCAATTTCAACAATCACAGTATATAAACCGGCTGAAAGCGATGCAGCGTCAACATTAAATTGTTGCGCTCCGGCCTGAACTTTAGTGCTTAATGGACTAAGCACTTCTGCCCCAAGTGAGTTCACTACGCGAATGGTAACAGACTCCGCCTTCTGAGTCTCGAAAAATATTTGAGTTTGGTTATGCGCTGGGTTTGGATAGAGTGATAACCCAATTAAGTCAGCAGGTTCAAATGTACCTAATGAATTACCTACATTAATATCGTCAATGTAAATATGGTTTGCACGATCTCCGCTTCCGGCAGTAAACTCGAATTTAGCACGCACGTTATCCTGTGTAGCCAATGAAGTAAGAGGGAAAGCAAAGGTACGCCATTGAGCAGCAGTAGTTGGAACAAATTCATTCGTAAACAACCCGGCTGTATTCATATCAGAGAAATTAATGATTCGTGGATTTCCCCAAGTTTGACCGCAATTGGTGGAGAACAATACACGCAGTTGCTCATTTGACTCGCCACCACGCTCAGCTCCAGCAAGACGAAAGAGGAACACAGGATTTTGCACGCTCGAAGGATTAAATGAAGTGGTAACCAATTCATCTACTTCGGTAGCTGTGTTGTTGAAGTTGTTCATACGCACCGATGAGCTTGAGTACCAACCGGCAAAACCACATTGCTCCCACTTAGCCGAACTTCCGTCGTTATTAAATACTAGGAAGCGAGAATTAAAATTAGTAGCATCTTCAAATGTTTCAAGATATGTTCCTGAAGGTGCAGAGTCGGCAGTAACATTAACGATATTGCTTTGTGTTATGGTATTCGACCCTGCTGTATTCGAAGTGGTTAACGAAACCGAATACGTTCCAGATTGTGCATACGTTACTGTTGGCGAAGCACTTGTAGAAGTTTCAGGGGTTCCACCTGGGAAACTCCAGCTTTTTGACGCATTTTCTGCATTATACTCTGCACTTTCAAAAGTGATAGAGGCCCCTTCGCAAATCATACTGCGGTTTGAGCAAAAATCAGAAATAGGTGCACAGGTGATAGGATTCTGCAAATCTTCATCGCGTGTTCCAGTAGCCAATAAATTCTCAGGTGAACACACACTGGCTCTTGACGTTTGCAAAGTTGTACGCATTACTGATTTCTGTCCATTGGTGAACATACTCATGCATTGATCGTCTGAATAATCCATGTAATTCATAAACATTTCTCCACACGTTGGATCCTCGGTGCAATCAGCATTACCCGAATACGGAAAATCATCCCAGCAAATGCCGTAGTTGGGACCAAATGCAGCAGGCGTATCATCAATACCATCAGACCCACAATCGGCATCACCCCAGATGTGACGCAAACCTAACCAGTGACCAATTTCATGGGTTAAGGTGCTTCCTACACGCGGCCCAAAAGCTCCTGTTAAAGCCGTTCCTATTGAACCTACACAATCATGACGTACTACAATGCCATCGGTAGATAATAAACCTCCGAGTGGAAACTGTGCATAACCCAATACCTCACCTCCAGTGCTTTGAACAGTCCCAATGGAATTAACCACCCAAATATTTAAGTATTTGTATGGATTCCATCGGCTAATACTTTTAACACCGTTTTCGTTATTGGCCTCGTAAGTCTTTTTTGAAGAAATACGAACAATCCCATCGGTACAATTGCCAAATTCATCTTTTGTAGCCAACCGAAATTCAATTTGACAATCGGCTGCAGCAGCAGCGTGACAGGCAGGAGTTTGAGGAAATCGTGGGCTGTTTCGTGCAAAATCTTGGTTTAGAATTTCAATCTGATCCTCAATTTGGGCTTTCGAAATATTTTCGGAACCGCAATCGTGTACTACATGAAATACAACAGGAACGATCATTTTTTCTTCACGGGAAAAACCGGCCGAAGCATTGTTTCGCGCTTCGCGTTCCAATCCGCTTTGATGTTCTAGATACGATTGGCGGAGTTCGGGATGCTTCAAAAATTCGCTCTCCATAACTTCGTTCGTTGCACAAGGCACTGGACGTGAGTGGTTTTGAGAAAAAGATACGGAACTAACCAGTACGGCTAAACCAAAAGATAAGGATAGATTTTTCATCATAAAATTGCTGTATACGCTTTCAATCAAACTTGCCACAAGAATAAGAAATATTTTTATTCAATTGCATATTGTTTAACGGAAGCTTTAGATTCTGTAATGTCAAAGTTAAAAAGACTTTGAACACCGCCGCAAGAACATTTTGAGATATTTATCGGTTTAACATTATTTCTGAAGCCAAAACAAACCGCGGGCATTTGTTCTATAGCACTTAGGGGGCCGTCCCGTTTTTGCATGTATTTTATCTGAAAGATTCGCTATTTCCCACTTTCTTAAAGAATCAGTGCAAATTATAAAGGAGTAATCCGGACTCCTGTTCAACACTTTTTCAAAGTCTACCCTTTCTGGATTCGGCAAAATGGCCAGTTTAAAAAAAGTTTTTTCGTCATTACTCTCCTTAGAAAACGTAAAAAGACGATTGGTTGAACCATCAACAATTTTTACCGTGCTCGTTAATCCTTCCCAATGAAGTTTTTTGAAGCGATTATAAGCGGCAAATGTTTTATCGCGCTGTTTTATAATCGTATCCGTTTTAATTTCAACGAGCTGCGCTTCTGTCTTAAATCCAACGATTGATTCCCGTCCACTTATAATTAGATAACCGATGGGATCGTCGAATCGATGCAGGTTAACGAACGAACAGAGCGAGGCAATGATCGCCACAGTTAACCCTAGCTTCATTTTTAATACTAAAGGAAGGGATTTAAGCGTAAGAAAGAATAACATGCTCGTTAAGATAATAAGCAAGCGGCTGTTAAGTGCCAGATCATTTAATTGTGCAATGGGAAGTTTTGAAATAAAAAGAGAATAGGTATTGAGCAGTTGAATACCTAAGGCCATAAGATCAAATAAGGCATTTACCTCGGGCAGCAGTGTAAAAACAAAATATGCGGCAACGCCAACATATATTACAAGTGATGAAAGCGGAACTGCGATGAGGTTAGCGAGAAGAAAATATACTGGAAAATTACCGAAATGATACAATGTGATGGGCAAGGTTGCTGCTTGCGCAACAACACAAACTCGCAATAATTCAAAAATTTGACTCTTGAGCCCCTTGGATGCACGCAGACTAGAAGACCTACCTAAAAACTGAATACCCCATACTGCAGCAAATGAAAGTTGAGCACCTAAATCATAAAAATACAAAGGATTATAAATAAGTAAGGAAAATGCAGTTGCCGCGAGAAGATTCGTTGAGTTTTTAACATTAAAAAAGCGCTTTCCCAAAATGATAAAACTTATCATAACTGCGGCACGTGTAACGGAAGCCGACATACCGGTTAGCAAAGCATAAAGCCAAACAAAAGGGAGGCAATACAAGGTTTTGTTCTTAGAACGACCAAATCGATCGAAAAACCATAGCAGTAATGAACACACCATACTAACGTGCATACCCGAAACGGCGAGCACATGAACCAAACCCGCGGTGGAATAGGCTAGCTTGAGTTCATC
>JBILCR010000282.1:0-3602 GCA_044353055.1 Flavobacteriales bacterium | reverse complement strand
TCGATACGCGTGGGATTGCGAAATACCGGGAATTTGCGCATTGGAGCTGAGCTGCGTTTTAATGATTTGTATATTCGTTCGGGAGTACAAATGGTTTCAACCCCATTTGAGTCGGATTATTTTGGGAAAACGCGCTGGAATTATTCGTTAGGGTTTGGGTATCGCGTACGCGAAATGTATTTCGATGCAGCCTATGTGTTTGCTACTGCCAAGGGGCCTTTTCAGCCTTATGGTTTGCAAAATGGGAGTCAGCCCGTAGCACAAATTACTTCGCGCCTAAATCAACTGGTGCTTTCTGTGGGCACGCGTTTTTAGGAGGCTGGTTTTAGTAAATAAATTCTTTGAAAATACGGTGCCTTCGAGAGTCTCAGGCACCGTATTTTTATTTCAGGCACTGTATTTCTTCTCAGGCGTCGTACCGCTTCTCTATCATTGGATTCTCTTCGGCGGTTGAGGTTCTCGAAACTACCGAAGTTGGTATTTGGCAAAAGTTAGGCCGAACACCATAAAAAAAGCCCCGATGTTTAATCGAGGCTTTAACTAAAGATGTCGTATTTCGAATCCTTTCGGAAATTTTATGCGTTTGATTCGTTATGTGCGATTTCGGGATCCACCAAAATACGGCCGCAATATTCGCAAACTATAATTTTCTTTCTTAAACGTAAATCCATCTGGCGTTGCGGTGGAATTTGATTGAAGCAACCGCCGCATGCATCACGCTGGATGGCAACAACCGCCAAGCCATTAACGGCGTTTGTACGCACTCGTTTATAAGCAACAAGCAAACGCTCCTCAATTTTAGCAGAAGCTGCATTTGAATCGGCGATGAGTTTTTCTTCGTCTTTTTCGGTTTCGGCAACGATATCGGCAAGCTCAGCTTTTTTAGCCTCTAAGTCTCCGGTACGCTCTACAAGTGTTGCCTTAGCTTCGTCAATAAGCACTTGCTTGGTGTCTATACTCGCTTTAAATTCTTTAATGCGCTTTTCAGAAAGCTGAATATCGAGCGTTTGGTATTCAATTTCCTTGTTGATGGAATCAAACTCACGGTTATTGCGCACATTGCCTTGTTGAGCTTCGTATTTTTTAATCAAAGTCAAAGCGTCCTTAATGGCATTTTTCTTTTCGTTAATAGACTGATCGAGCTGTGCCACATCTTCTTCAAGATTGCCGATGCGGGTTTGTAAGCCTGCCAGTTCATCTTCGAGGTCTTGAACTTCGAGCGGTAATTCGCCGCGAACAATGCGTATTTTATCAATTTGCGTGTCTATCGACTGAAGCATATATAAAGCTTTTAGCTTTTCTTCAACCGAAATGTCTGACTTGGTTTCAACAAAGTTTACACTCATGGCTTTTTATAAGTAGTGAACAGGATTGGTACATACTCCTGTTTGGGAGCCTGCAAAATTAGGAAAATTATTTATTAAGTAAGTATAAATTGCTTCTATTGTAAATTGTTCATTTTCAAAGTGTCCAATGTCTACGATCATTATTTTGCCGTCTGAATCAAAAAATTGATGGTATTTAAAATCGGACGTTAGCAAAACATCAGCGCCGATTCTCAGCGCATCCTCGAGCAAAAAACTGCCCGAACCTCCGCACCAAGCAATATGCTGAACCTGATTATTAACCGGTTGGGTGTAGCGCAGCATACCGCCAAAAATTGTCTTTATATTTTCTAGAAAATTGAAGGTTTCTATAGGTTCGGGAAGCATTCCATGCATTCCTGCGCCCACATCCTTCAGTGTGTTTTCAACAGACGAAAACTGATGGGCTACCTCTTCGTAGGGATGCGCTTCGCAAAGTGCTTTAAAAACAGCGGAGCGTTTATACCGAGGCAGAATAACTTCGATGCGGGTTTCGTCGACTTCTTCGCGCACATTTTTTACTCCTGCAAAAGGGTTTGCGCTTTCATTTGGCATAAAGGTACCTAGGCCGCGCAAATTAAAGCTGCATTCGCTGTAGTTGCCTATTGCTCCTGCTCCCGCAGCAAAAATAGCATCGCGAACCTGGTCGAGGTGCGTATGGGGAACATATACCGTAAGTTGTAGCAACTGGTTTTGCAATGGACGCAAAATCTGTGGTTGTTTGATGTTCAGCTTATCTGCAATTACTCGGTTTACCCCGGTGAGCACATTGTCTAAATTAGTATGAAGGGCATAGAGAGCAATATCGTGTTTTATGGCCTTTATTAATGCCCTTTGGAAATAAGTATTGCCGCTAAGTTTTTTAAAACTTCCAAAAATTATGGGATGGTGTGCTATAATCAGGTTACAACCTTTTGCTATGGCTTCGTCAATAACGGCTTCGGTACTGTCTAGGCATACAAGAAAAGCGCTGCATTCATGTTGCGGATTTCCGCAAATTAGTCCCGAATTATCGTACGATTCTTGAAGTTGAGGGGGCGCCCATTGTTCAAGGCTTTTTATAATATCGTTAATCTTAACCATTATGCTGGCTAAGGTATAAAACAAATACACTTAATCTAAAATCGTTACTTTGCAGGCATGAAAAGAATGCTGTTGCTGCCTTTTACACTTATTTATAGAGTTATACTTTACCTTAGGCATTGGCTCTACGATAAGCAAATTTTGGCATCGTACACAGCACCGGTACCCGTAATTATTATCGGGAATTTATGTGTAGGCGGAAGCGGTAAAACACCGCATACGCTATTGTTTGGTCATTGGCTTTCTGCTAGTTTTTCCATTGCCTTTTTAAGTAGAGGCTATGGGCGCAAGGGAACCAATTTTCGATGGGTTGACTTGAGCGATGTGCCTCAGATTACCGGCGATGAGCCCCGCCTTTTTAAACGTAGTTTTTCCAATGCTCCTGTAGCAGTTTGTGCAGCTCGAAGTGAAGGAATTATCAAAATTATGGAGGAGTATCCCGATATACGCTGCATTCTCCTTGACGATGCGTTCCAGCATCGAAAACTTAGTGGCGGCATGCGTGTATTGTTGATTCCATATTCCGATTTTTTCTCGTCTCGATATTTATTGCCTGCCGGATATCAGCGCGACGTGTGGAGCCGTTACAAAGCAGCTCAATGCATAGTGGTTACGCAGTGTGCCGAAGTTATGCAAGCAGATGCTGCCGAATCTATTTACAAACAGTTGCCTGGTTTTGAGCGCGACCGTATTTACTTTTCGCGTATTGATTTAAGCCACAGTATATCGTTCGATGGGCATCGTGTAGAAACTACTTTACTTAATGAAAATGGCACCTGCGGCATTTTATTGGTATGTGGAATAGCGCGGCCTACCGATGTAGCGCATCAACTTAAAAAGCTTGGGATAGAATGTAGGACGTTGTTTTTTGCCGATCATCACCAATATTCAATGGCCGATTTGGATAAAATAGAGCGAGAACTGCGTACATTTACAACGTCGAATGTTAAGGTGCTAACAACATCCAAAGACAGAGAGAAAATCTATCCTTTGCTCGACAGTGCAAAGTATTCCTACTGGTTTAGTCTTGAGATGGACCTTCACATCGACCGTGAAGCAGATTTAAAAAAAATATTGACCGATTATGTTAGACAGTATTCGTGAAAGCGCCGACTATATTCGCCAGCAAACACATGGATTTGCTCCGCGTGCAGG
>JBILCR010000281.1:0-3606 GCA_044353055.1 Flavobacteriales bacterium | reverse complement strand
TTTAATTATAGAAGTCACTATTTCAGGGAATTGCGCTTTTGTGTTTTCGGGTTGTTTTTTTTTCATCCAATTTTGAGCCGTATAATTCGTGCAAATTTATTATTTCTGTGCCAATGAATACGCTTTTTATTGGAAGAAACAGAATAAACCTTAACGAGGCCGACTCAACCAACAATTATGCCGCCCAAATTCTGCGACACTCTGACATAGCAGAAGGAACACTCATCGTTGCACATAAGCAAACCATGGGCAGGGGACAGCGCGGAGCTGCATGGGATAGTCAGGCCGGACAGAACATTACCATGTCGCTGGTGCTCAAACCCAGAAACGTGGCCATAGAGCAGCAGTTTTTACTCAATAAAATGATTGCATTAGCAACACGGCAAACGGTAGCTTTTTTTCTGCCAGAGCATGATGTGAAAATTAAATGGCCGAACGATATTTTTGTAGAGGATTTTAAGGTTGCCGGATTGTTATTGGAAAATACCGTGCAGGGCGGTCAGATTGTCAGTACGGTGGCAGGTATTGGTTTAAATGTGAATCAAGCTGAATTTCCGCCTGAAATTCCACGCGCCCGTTCAATGATGCATTTTTCGAATTTTAGCTTTAATATAGAGTTGATCTTGAGTTATTTGTGCGAATGTATAGAAGCCTATTATTTGAAATGGAAGGCCGGAAATGAGCAGTTTATGAATACTGCCTTTAATGAATTTCTTTGGGGAAAGGAGGCTTTTCATGAATACATGCATGCCAATCAAAACTACCGATTGAAAGTAGTACACTGCGATGGTCAAGGGCTTTTGCATCTGATAGACCATAACGAGGCTGCCGTTTGTTTTAATTCGGGCAACCTTCAATTGGTTGAATAAGGATATGTACTTTTGATTTTTACTTGTTTCGGATGGATACACTTTTACTAACGAATATTGGCGTAATGTATCAGGCACGCCGTAAGGCGCCCCACTGGATAGCCGGAAACGAAATGGCAATATTGCCTGAGCTTCGTAATGCTTGGCTATTAATTGAAGGCGATTGCATAATTGATTTTGGCGAGATGCAGCAGAATATGCCGCAGGCTCATTCTACCTACGATTGTGGAGGCGCGTCGCTTTTTCCGGCCTGGTGCGACTCGCATACCCACATTGTTTATGCCGGCAGCCGCGAGTTGGAATTTGTCGACAAAATTAAAGGCCTTAGCTACGAAGAAATTGCCCAAAAAGGTGGCGGTATTCTCAATTCGGCGGCAAAATTAGCTCAGACATCAGAGGATGAATTGTTTCAACAAGCCATGCTGAGGGTCGAGGAAATTAAAAATTACGGCACCGGTGCTGTTGAGATTAAGAGCGGTTATGGCTTGGATACCGAAAATGAACTTAAAATGTTGAGGGTAATTCGGAGGATAAAACAGAATACGGAACTAACAGTAAAAGCTACTTTTCTTGGAGCGCATGCCTTGCCTGCTCGATATCGTGAAAACAGAGCGGCTTACATACATGAAATTGTTAACGAGATGCTGCCCGCTGTAGCGCGAGAAAATCTCGCCGATTTTGCCGATGTGTTTTGTGATAAAGGCTTTTTTACCCCCGATGAAACGGCCAATATACTGGATGCCGCTCGTAAATACGGGCTTAGGGCTAAAATACACGCCAACGAACTCGATTATTCGGGGGGCATACAAACGGGGGTAAAGTTTGATGCGCTAAGCGTAGATCATTTGGAATACACCGGCGATGACGAAATTTCGGTATTGCTTGAAAGCGGCACTATGCCCACGCTATTGCCATCGACGGCATTTTTTCTTAGGTTGAAACAACCGCCGGCACGACAGATGATCGATGCAGGTTTACCCGTTGCATTGGCAAGCGATTATAATCCGGGCTCGTCGCCCTCGGGAAAGATGCAGTTTGTGCTGAGTTTGGCCTGCATTAATTTGCGCATGCTGCCCGAAGAAGCCCTGAATGCCGCTACACTTAATTCGGCATACGCTATGGGGCTTTCCAACGAATTAGGATCGATAACGCCAGGCAAAAAGGCCAATTTATTCCTCTGCAAGGCTTTGCCCTCGCTTGCATTTTTGCCTTATGCTTTTGGATCACAACAGGTTGATAAGGTAATGTTGAATGGTAAATGGGTGAATTAGTAAAAGCATAATGTTACACTCGCACCGCAGGCTTCAACTGTTTTCACTTACATCAAGCATATTGGTGGTATTGCCTTTCCTTTTGTTGTGCCCATACAATTTGCCTTCATCGGATGATTTTTACGATTACATGCTTGCTCAAAAATGGGGCGTGCATACTGCAACAGCACATTATTATTGGAACTGGAGCGGCCGTTTTGCCACACATTTGTTAACTATGGCCCTTAATCCATTGCGCTTTGGGATGGAGTGGGGCGGATTTTTAACGGCGCTTGTAGGAATTGGATTAACGGTTTTTTGTTGCTGGAATATTTCGGTTTTACATGCAAGAATAGTGTTAAATATCGGTGCAAAATGGATTTTATTTCCGTTTTACGTGCTTTTGTTTTTCGCTTATTTACCTTTTCCAAATGAAACTATTTACTGGTTTACTGGAACTATGGCATATATGCCTGGTTTGGCTGCCATTATAGGGTGGATGAGAATTACAGATAAGGATGAAATATTGAATAAACGTGATGTAATCATTGCTGCGGCACTTTCATTTTTTATTGGTGGAAGTAATGAAATAAATATTTTTATTTTTTCGTGGATTTTATGTCTGAACATCAATAAAATAAAAGATAATCGCTTATATTTTTTCTGTACCGTATTCTTATTTTTTATTGCTGCTGTTCTCGAATTAACGGCGCCCGGAAGCAGGGAGCGTATGCGTTACTTTACTGAAACAGCCGGAAATCCCACAGGAGAAATTGGATGGAGTATGCGTCAAGCATTTCAATTTATTTGGCATATTTTGAGGGATTGGACCCGATCAACGCCTTTAGCACTGATTGCCCTTATTTTGCCTTTTTTTTTACTTCAACAAAAGGAACAGAAAAAATGGGGTTTATGGCAGGTTTTGTTTTGGATTTCAGGGATATTTTTATTGCCAATTTTAGTGTTTCCCTTTTACTATGGCACCGGACAAACCGATGTTCCGGGACGACTCGTTAATGTATTGTATTTATTTATTTCGCTCTATATCATATTAGGCTGCAGTTTATTATTTCGCTCTTTTTTACGAGTACCTCTTAAATTGCAAAATCCCATTTTGGGAATTATTTGGCTTGTTTTATTTTGGCAATCAACCTACAGTAGTAGATGGCGCGGAGCCATTGAAGATTTTAAATTAGCTGAACGTTACCGGTCCGAAACACAGGAAAGACGGTTAGCCTCGATGGAGCATAACGATACATCGAAGCCATTAAACTTAAAGCCCATTAAAAATATACCGTACACATTATTCTTTTCCGATTTGAGCGCAGATTCCACGCACTGGTATAACGAGGGCTATGCCTATTATTATGGTCTTGGTTCGGTTACATGCAAGCCGTGATTTTTTTTTCGAAAGATGCTTTTTTCTGGGGTGGGGCGGGTGTGCCCTGGACTAAAGTCTAGGGTTAGAGCGGCTGAAGGCGAGGGTT
>JBILCR010000280.1:0-3608 GCA_044353055.1 Flavobacteriales bacterium | reverse complement strand
AATTTCTGGTTTTTGCCGCGATAACAAATTCTAACCTGCCTTTTCTTCAAAGCCCAGGTCGCGGCCAAAGGTTTCGTCAATATTTTTTAGCGACAGTAAAGCCACAGTCCAAACGGCAATCCCCACAAGCATAAGCGCTAACGACATGGATATTCCGATATGCTTTTGCATATAGGCATTCAAAGGAAGCAGCAGCGCCACCGAGCCCCTCATAAAATTGGTGGCGCCCGAGGTTGCCGTTACGCGCAAATTGGTGCCAAACAATTCAGAAACTGTAGTTACATAAACGCTCAGATATCCGCATCCCAGCCCCATTAAAGCTGCAGCCACAGCCAGTAATGTACCTGAAGCAGAAATTGCCATGAGAACGAACCAAAAAATGCACGTGCAAACGGCAAGCGTCATAAACAGCAATAATGCCTTTTTACGGCTTTGCCAATATTGACTTACCAGGCCCGATAATAAATCGCCCGAGGTGATGCCCACTTGAAACAAAATAAAACACAGCACCGGATTTACGGTTACATTAAATTCTTTAGCCTGTTCGGGTGCAAAGGCAACAAGCATCCCCACACAATACCAAATAGGTACGCCAATTAAGATACATTTAATAAATCGCCATGTGCGTTCGCGCGTTTTAAAGAGAAGGAATAAGTTGCCGTGTGGCACTGTTTTCTGGGCAATGCTGGATTTAAAAACCGACGATTCGAGTTGACTGCTGCGCAGCAATAGAAGCAACAAACCAAAAATTCCGGCCAAGGCAAAGGTGTATCTCCAATAGAGCAAATCGCCGCATAAGCCGGCAAAAACGGCTCCCAATCCTCCCATTGCAGCCACCAGCACCGTTCCTCGTCCCCGATGTTGGGCATGCATACGTTCGCCTACCAATGCAATACCTGCTCCCAGTTCGCCCGCCAATCCTATACCGGCAATAAATCGCACAACGCCGTACTGATGCACATCGGTTACAAGCGCATTGGCAATATTGGCCAGCGAATACAAGAGAATAGAGCCCAGTAAAATTTTTGATCGGCCTAAGCGGTCGGCAATTAACCCGCTTCCAATACCGCCAATCATCATTCCCGCCATCTGAAGCGAGAGAAGATGGGCTCCATGTTGCGTAAGCGCTGCACCTGAATAGCCCAAATCAATCAACGAGGGTAATCGAATTACGTTGAACAGGAGAAGGTCGAATGCATCAACGAAAAATCCAAGTCCGGCGATGAGTACCGCCTTATTCCAAGGGGAGCTTGTGGGTAAATGTTTCAAAATGCGGATCCAGTAAATTTCTTTCGAAATTTCGGCGTTTTGAACTTCGATTGTATCAAATTGATTTATTTTTGTAAATAAATTGTGTATAAATGATGCGGATGCTGAGTTCATAATCCGCTGCTTTTTGCATTTTTGCTTTATGTCGTTTATAAAAACAGCATTGTTTAGTTTGATAACACGCACTATTTCCGAGAAAAAGAGCATACTCCACTTGCGTTACCTTTTACTTACGGTTACTTTATTGTTTTCGGTTTATGCCAAGGGACAGGAGTTAAACGTGCTTTCAATTGATTCGTCGGCCTTTCCTCAGTTCAAAATCCAGCTGGTATATAAAGGCAAGAAGAAACTCGATCCATCTGATATTAAACTATCACAAGGAGCAAAACCCTTACAATTTCAGATTAACGAAACTAAGGCACCTGCCGATACGGTGGTAGGTAAAACTATTTTCTTGTTGGTTGAATGTTCAGGCCGAACCCATGGTAGGGTTATTAATGAAATAAAAGAGGCGCTCAACGCGATGCTTCCCAATTTAGGCCCCAAAGACCGTGTAAACATTGCGCGTTTTGGATCGGTTGAGGTGGATAGTAATCGGTTTGTTCGACTTTTACCTGAATTTACCAATAATTTCGACGAAATAGCCCAAAAAATAGAGGCAGATCTTGTTACGAAATACGATTCGCTCCGAAGGGCTGATTTGCTCGATAACTTGGGCCTTGCATTGGATTACCTCTCAGAGCAGCCCGATGTCTCGTCGCGTTATTTATTTATTACGCTTTCTGCGGGCCGCAAGTCATCAGGTAAGACCAACGATCAGATTAAAAAAATCATATCAAAGTCCAAAAAACTAGGCATCCCCGTTCATTCCATAACCATCATTTCAAACGATACGGTTAAAACGCAACGAGGAATGAATAAGATCAGCAAAGACACCGATGGGTTGTCACTTTTTGCGGTAAACAGTGAGGATATTAAAAAATCTATTGCTGAAATTACAGGCCGTTCGGCACCGGTAAGTTTGGCTGAGGTATTTTATGAAATGACCTTCGAAGCCGTGCCCGATGCCAAGATTCAACGCGTAAATATTGAACTTGAATACAACGGTGCACGACGTGTTTTTTCAGCAGGGGTTATCAAAGAAGATGAGCCCTTGCCTTCAACGGGGTACAAAAAATACTTGTGGATTTCCATCGGCATTCTGATTTTTATTTTCCTAATTATGCTGCTTATGAATTGGCTGCCCAAACGCCGAAGCAGCAGCGGAGCCCGCAATTTGGAGCAACCCGAGGACGATACCTTCGATGTTGCGCAGCCTCTTGTTAAGTCTGATCCGCAAGTGCAAAAGGGTACTGGAAGGCCCGATTCTAAGGGCAAAAAGAAGGGTGCTGATGCCGCCAAACGTGCTCCGGGAGTGGTACTTTTAGTAAGTCTAAACGGTCGCACCAATTCACATACCATTACAAAAGATCAAACCACTATCGGACGGAATGAGCAAAACGACGTTCATATTCCAAATCCTATGGTTACCGGATATCATGCTTTGCTAAAGAAAGAAAGCGACGGTTTCTTGCTCGAAGATTTGGGCAGCACTCAAGGCACTTTTGTAAATGGTGAGCGTGTGTTTAAGAAAAAATTGCAAAAGGGCGATCGTATTTTGTTGGGTACGGTTGAGGTAACCCTCAAGTGGTAAATCATGGTGCGTATAGGTAAGCATAGTTCTAACGATATTGTGGTTAATGACCGCCTCTCGGAAGATTTTCATTGCATTATTTATCTCGAAAACGGGCAATTACGCCTGTGCGATCAAAACTCGCGTTTCGGCACCCTGGTAAACGGCCAAAAAGAGAGGGATGTTTTACTAAGCCAGGGCGATGTTATTCAGATTGGTTTTTCTAAAATAGAATGGGAGTCGAAGTGCTTAATTGCCGGCAGTTTGGTTTATGATGGCCATACTACCGATGCGTACCCAGAGCTCTCCCTGGATCCGCCCACGGACAAGCAACAAGAAATAAACGTTGGCCCAGTTGAGTCGTCATCAGAGCCCGCGGTTGTAATACCCGAAAACTATCTGCTCGATGCAACAGGCACATTAATAAGCGAATGGAATAAGAACGTGCTCGAGCGCGAACTCGATTATGATGTGCCCGAAGTAAAGGCTCCCGAAGAAATTCAGGCCTTGCTGCCTCATGAAGCCATGTCGCCCCAAGCAACAGCATCTGAATTATTGAGCGATCTGCCGCAAGAATCGCTCGCTGAGCAGGCCCCCTTTAACGTTGACCCAAGAATAGATGCGAACCGCAAACCGTCGCAGCTAAAACAGTATGTAACATTGGCGT
>JBILCR010000279.1:0-3616 GCA_044353055.1 Flavobacteriales bacterium | reverse complement strand
CATGTCCTAATGTACCTTCGGAATTGCTGTTCCCAAGAGATGCGTGGCCCAACAAAGAAATGTTTGATCAGAAGGCAGCCGAGTTGGCAGGCAAATTCATCCGCAATTTTGAGCAGTATGCCGAATTTGCCAGCGATGAAATAAAAGCAGCCTCTCCGCAAGCTATTGCTGCTGTTGTGTAAATTATTAAAGATTGACGTTTTTATAGAATTTGTGGTATCATTGCAACATACCACAAATTCTCAGGCTCTCGTCTTTTAGGTTTTTCTACTCAGTTACTGCATTCCGAAGTTTTGCATCAGTACTATGTTGAGCGCTGTAGCGTAAACCCGCCTGCACAAATGAGATGAAAAGCGGATGAGGATTATCAACCGTGCTTTTGTATTCGGGGTGGAACTGCACCCCAATAAACCAGGGGTGCTCTTTGATTTCAACTATTTCTACCAGATTACTTTCAGGATTTATACCGCTAGGCACCATGCCATTCTGTTGAAATTGATCCAAATAACTATTATTGAATTCAAATCTATGGCGATGGCGCTCCGAAACTTCGGTGCGATGGTATGCGTTCCATGCATGCGAATCCTTAGCAATCGTGCACGGATATGCTCCCAAACGCATCGTACCGCCTTTATGTGTTACCTTTTTTTGCGCTTCCTGCAGATGAATAACGGGAGCCTTAGTTTTAGGATTCATTTCGGTGGAGTGCGCATCACTGAGGCCTAAAACATTTCGGGCAAACTCAATAACGGCGCACTGCATACCCAAGCAAATTCCCAAAAACGGAATTTGATTTATGCGGGCATATTTGATGGCTGTAATTTTCCCTTCAATTCCACGCTCTCCAAAACCGGGTGCCACTAGCACACCCGATAAACCGCTAAATAAAGACTGGACCTTCTCATCGGTTATTTCCTCAGAGTGTATCCATCTCAATTTCACCTGACAGCGGTTTTGCGCACCTGAATGAATAAATGCCTCCGCTATAGATTTATAAGAATCTTTAAGCTCGATGTATTTTCCTACAATGCCTATCTCAAGCGTATGCTGCGGATTTCTCAGACGATGTAAAAAATCTTTCCAATGCTCCAGATCGGGTTTGTTTTGAGACGGCATACCCAATTTTTTTAGAACCACGAGGTCGAGTGCTTCTTTCTCCATTAGTAGGGGCACGTCATAAATAGAGGAAGCATCAGAAGACTCAATCACGGACTCTTCATTAACATTACAAAAAAGCCCAATCTTACGTTTCATTTCCGCACTAATGGGATGCTCGGTGCGGCACACCAAAATATCGGGTTGAACCCCCTGTTCCAAAAACATTTTAACAGAGTGCTGTGTGGGCTTGGTTTTAAGCTCGCCTGCAGCTGAAAGAAAAGGAATGAGCGTAAGGTGAATCACCAAACAATCCTGTGAGCCTAATTCTAATTTCAGCTGTCGAATAGATTCGATGTACGGCAGCGACTCTATATCGCCTACCGTACCACCAATTTCAGTTATGACGAACTCGTAGCGACCGCTTTCTCCAAGCAGCTTCATACGACGTTTTATTTCGTCGGTGATATGCGGAATAATCTGCACTGTTTTCCCCAGATAATCGCCACGACGTTCCTTTTCAATTACTTCTTTATAAATCCTACCTGTGGTAACATTGTTAGCCTGGGAAGTGGGAATGTTTAAAAAACGTTCGTAATGCCCCAAATCGAGATCGGTTTCAGCGCCATCCTCGGTAACATAGCATTCACCATGTTCATATGGATTTAAGGTTCCAGGGTCGACATTAATATAGGGATCAAATTTCTGAATGGTTACAGAGTAGCCTCGGGCCTGCAGCAACTTGGCCAAAGATGCAGAGATAATTCCTTTTCCTAATGAGGAGGCTACCCCACCGGTTACGAAGATGTATTTGGCGGGCGACGACATAGTAGCTTTGTTTTGTCAAAAATAGAAAATTAAAGCGCTTCCGAAAGGAAACGCCCCTATAGTTTTAACATATTCTTTTAAGAACTATATGTTAAGAACTCCAATTAAAGTTACCGTTTTACTTGAGGATATTTTCTAAACAGACTGTTAAACTTCAGTTCTATGACGCCAATAACTGCTTCTCTAAAAATTTTACCCGACATTTTCGATTCTCCCGAGCTGCGCTCATAAAAAATAATGGGCACTTCCACCAGATTAAAGCCCATTTTCCAGGCAGTAAACTTCATTTCGATCTGAAAAGCATAGCCCATAAACTTTATACGCGCTAAGTCCATTTGTTCCAATACTGCACGTCGGTAGCATTTGAAGCCTGCGGTGGTATCGCGAATGGTCATACCCGTAATACATCGTACGTAAGCCGAGGCATAATACGACATTAACACCCTTCGCATAGGCCAGTTTACCACATTAACTCCTGTAACATAACGCGACCCAATGGCCAGATCGCCCCCTTCTTGAGCACACGCATCATACAGACGCATCAAATCATCGGGATTGTGAGAAAAGTCGCAGTCCATCTCAAAAACGAACGCATAATCCCGCTCCAAAACCCACTTAAAACCTGCAATATAGGCCGTTCCAAGGCCTTTCTTTTCTGTACGTTCGAGCAAATGAAGTTTACCAGGATATTGTCCCTGAAGTTTTTTTACCACATCAGCAGTTCCGTCGGGCGAGCCATCGTCTACAATTAAAAGATGGAATTCCCTGGGCAGTGAAAACACCTTGTGCACCATTTGCTCGATATTCTCGAGCTCGTTATAGGTAGGTATAATTACGATGCTGTCTGACACAAAGAGTAAAATTTTGTGGGTCAAAGATACACTAATTAGTACCTCTTACAGGCTAGCTTTTTCGTTTGTAATTCTTAACCTCCTTAATGAAATAACGCACCTTTTCGGCATCGGTATCCGGATACAAACCGTGCCCCAAGTTGGCAATATGCGGATGTTCACCAAATGCTTCCAACATATCGGCGACACCCTTCTTAATGGTTTCCTCTGAGCCGTATAACAAACATGGATCGGCATTTCCCTGAAGGGTTACCGGTCTTTTAAGCTGCGTTTTAGCCCAACGAATATCGGTATGCCAGTCTAAACCCAAGGTATTGCAAGAAATTGAAGACAATTCAGCCAATGCAAAGGATGCTCCTTTTGAAAAAACAGTTACAGGGACTTCGGTAATGGCTTCGGCAATACGTGCAATGTAGGGCGTGGAGAACTCGGCATATTGAGCAGGCCCTAAAATACCGGCCCACGAATCAAAAAGCTGCACCATATCGGCACCGGCTTCAATTTGAGCTTTCAAATAGGCAATAGTCGACTCCGTAATACGATCTAAGAGTGTGTGCGAAAATTTAGAATCTTCATACAGTAGGCGGCGGGCCACAGAAAATGTTTTGGAGCCCGAACCTTCTGTCATATAGGCAAAAATAGTCCAGGGTGCCCCGGCAAAACCAATGAGTGGAACCCGACCATTAAGCCTTTGTTTGGTGATGCGGATGGCATCGGTTACAAATTTCAAATCGGCACCCGGATCTGCTATGCGGATGCTTGCAAGGTCGGTCGCATTTCGGATGGTTTTGGGAAAAATTGGCCCCTTGCTTTCGATCATTTGATAGGGGCACCCCATAGCT
>JBILCR010000023.1:0-12273 GCA_044353055.1 Flavobacteriales bacterium | reverse complement strand
CGGAGATATTCAAGCTACATTCGACCGCAATCTTAGAGAAAAGCTTGGTCTGCCCGTTAACGGAACCGATTGGATTGATGTGGATAACCTCGACCCAAGCACGTTCTCCATTGACATGTTTAGTGCCGATGAGCTTCTTAATGGTGGGGGTGGAGCCTCATTGATTTCTTATTACGGTTATGATGCGTATGGAAACAAAACTAAAGGCCGCCGTTCTTTGGATCAATTCCTAAATGATAAAGACGCTACAGGAACCGACTACCTGCGCGAAGTAGGAGCGTTCTCGCCGCTTTATTATGCCTTCTATCTGCAGGATAAATTTGCCTTCCGCGATTTGATTTTTAACGTAGGGGTTCGCGTTGACCGTTTTGATGCCAATCAACCCGTACCGAAAGATAAATATGCGCTTTACGAAACACGCAAAGCTGGTGAGTTTAACTTCTCAGGTGATAATACGCGTCCTTCTAATATTGGTGACGACTATGTGGTGTATGTTCGCGATGTGAAAAACACCAACCTAAATGATATTGATAACATTGTAGGTTATCGTAATGGCGATCGTTGGTACAATGCCAATGGTCAGGAGGTCTCTGACCCAATAACCATAGCTCAGGCTTCCAATACCGGTCGTGCAACGCCTGCATTACTTGATCCTGAAGTAACTGAAATTCGCTCTGGTGCTTTCCGCGATTATAAGCCACAATGGAATGTAATGCCACGTATCGCATTCCAATTCCCGATTTCTGATGTGGCTCAATTCTTTGCTCACTATGATGTGTTAACGCAGCGCCCAACAGACGGTATCCGATTCGACCCGCTTGAGTATTTCTTTATTGCTAATAGTATTGGTAATACCGTTAACAATCCTGATCTTAAACCTCAGCGTACCATCGACTATGAAGTTGGTTTCAAGCAAGCATTAAATACCAGTTCAGCCTTGACCATCAGTGCATTTTATCGTGAACTTAGAAACCTAATTCAGGTTATTCCGGTGAATTATGCATATCCAGTGAATTACACAACTTACGGAAACATTGACTTCGGTACGGTTAAGGGGATGTCATTAGCCTATGACCTTCGTCGTACCGGAAATGTGCGACTTACCGCTAACTACACCCTGCAATTTGCCGACGGAACCGGATCAAGTTCCTCTGCAGGACTAAACCTTATTCAGTCGGGGCAGCCTAACTTAAGAACCACCATTCCTTTATCTTTTGATGTTCGTCATCAGTTCCAAACTACTTTTGATTTCCGTTATGGTGAAGGTAAAGAGTACAATGGACCTCGTTTGTTCGGTAAAAATTTCTTGGAAAATTCAGGAATCAACATTGTAGCGCTTGCTAACTCAGGAACACCTTACAGCCGCTCTTCGGCATTTACTCAGGACGGTGCATTTGGTATTGCCAATCGCCCGCAGCTGAAAGGTTCATTAAACGGATCACGCTTGCCGTTCCAGTACAGAATCAATGTACGTATCGACAAGACTTTTGCTGTTAAATTAGGCAAGAAGGATGATGAAGAAGGTCGTGTGCTTGATATTCAGGTGTACTGCTTAATTCAAAACTTGCTTGATGCACGCAACATTGTTGGTGTTTATCGTGCTACAGGTAATCCTGAGGACGACGGATTCTTGGCAGCAGCTACCTCTCAAGCAACCATAGCTGGGCAAGTTGATCCTATTTCTTTTGCGGATTTATATGCTGCAAAAATCAACAATCCTAATAATTATGCACGTCCGCGCATTATTCGCTTCGGTGCAATTGTAAATTTCTGATCCAGGTTAAAATGTTTTATAAAAAAGAAGAATTCATGAAACGTACTATCAGTTTAGCTGCTCTGGTAACTTTGATAAGTGTTCAGTTGTTTTCCAGAGAAAACATAGGAGTTAACGGCGGAAGAGTTTCGCACGCTGCCGGACCGAAATCGGGAGCTGCGGCGTGTTCTCCAGGTTCCGGACGTACCGACTTGGACTTAAACAATGTTCGTGCATTAATTTTCACATCGGGTGATATGTGGTGGGATTTGAATAACTCACCTAAATACGAGGTTCCTAAAGGTTCAAACCGTCACTCTGCTTTTGCCTCAGCGTTGTGGATCGGTGGTGTTGATAACGGCGGAAACCTTAAGGTGGCTGCGATGACTTACCGTCAAACAGGTAACGACTTTTGGCCTGGCCCACTTAAGCTTGATGATGCTTCGATTACCTCTGATGTATGTTTGGCATACGATAAGCATTGGAAAATCACCAAACAGGAAGTTGAAGAATATGTTTTTGGTGTGGCACCTTCGCCTTCTGAGGCTATAGAAACGTGGCCAGGAAATGGTGATGCTTCAAATGGCTATCCATTCCAACTCGCGCCGTTTACCGATTTAAATGGTGATGGTGAGTACGATCCATTTTACCGCGATTCTGCTGGAATTCCTGAGCACCCGAAGTATGATATTACCGGTGATTTAGGATGTGATGCCGGGCTATTTGGTGACCAAACCATTTGGTGGGTATTTAATGACAAAGGAAATATCCACTCAGAAACTGGTGGTTTCCCTATTGGACTTGAAATTAGAGCGCAGGCATTTTCTTTTGCTACGAATAATGCATTGAACAACATGACCTTCTACAAATATGAAATCATCAACCGTTCTACTTTCACAGTTGAAGATTGCTATTTTGGACAGTGGGTTGACTCCGATTTGGGTAACTACCTCGATGATTATGTGGGATGTGACGTTGGCCGTGGATTAGGGTACACGTATAATGGTGATGCTGACGATGAAACTGCCACAGGATATGGATTAAATCCACCTGCTTTTGGTCTTGACTTCTTTGAAGGTCCTTTTATGGATTCCGATTCCGCAGACGGCATTTCCGATCCAACCGTTGAGCCTTTTGCTTTGAATGGCTTAGGTTTTGGTGACGGAATCATCGATAATGAGCGTATTGGTATGTCGAAGTTTGTTTACTACAATAACGACTTTAGTATTACCGGTAATCCCGAAGATGCTCAAGATATTTACAATTATCTGCGTGGTCGTTGGAAGGACGGTACACAAATGGTTTACGGTGGAAGTGGTTATGGTACTGGTGTTCCAACAAACTTTATGTTTCCTGGTGATACTGACCCTCTAGGAATTGGTCAAATGGTAGATGGAGCTCCAGCTGCGCCACAAGACGATTGGGATGAAACTTCAGAAGGAAATACGCCTGCCGACCGCCGCTTTGTTCAGTCTGCAGGTCCGTTCACACTAGCTCCAGGAGCTGTAAACACCATTACAGTAGGAGCAGTTTGGGCACGTGCCTCTGCCGGTGGACCAACTGCCTCTGTAGAATTGCTTCGTTTGGTTGACGATGATGCTCAGGCTCTGTTTGATAATTGTTTCTCAATTATTAATGGCCCCGACGCTCCGTTTGCTGAAATAGTTGAATTGGATAAGGCATTCGTTATGAATTTCCCTAACACCAATACTGAGAACATCCGTAATTATCGCGATACTACAGCAATACCTGGTTTTGGTGAAGTGTCATATGCATTTCAAGGTTATCAGGTTTATCAATTAAAA
The DNA here is from genome assembly GCA_044353055.1 of Flavobacteriales bacterium. GTDB lineage: Bacteria > Bacteroidota > Bacteroidia > M30B66 > M30B66 > CAMCXT01. Next base: position 8,715 of record JBILCR010000023.1, on the reverse strand, counting down.
GACCTAACAGTTACGGTAAACGATCTTAAAGATCCTAGCCGTGCACGTTTGGTAGCACAGTGTGATTTGGAGGACAGTATCTCTCAGGTGGTAAATCGTTATTACGACATTAGCATAGAAGAAAACGTACCTCAGGTTGAAGTTACAGGAGAAAATGAAGGAATCCAGAATTCATTCTATTTCACAACAGACGCATTCGCAACGGGTGATAACCGTTTGATTAATCACAAATCTTATTATTTCTTGGTATTGTCGTATTCTGTTTCTGAAAATACCGATAATACATTTAACACCCCATATCTTGCTGGACGTCGTACCCAAGGCTTATCCAATCTTCAGGTTTATACTGTAATTCCTCACAACAGTGCACCGCTCGATGGAGGAACTTCATTGCAATCTCAATATGGCGATAGGCCATCAATGACTCGTATTGAAGGAAATGGTAACGGAGGAAATGAAATCGACCTTACCGATGCAAGTGTATCTGAGATACTTTCTTCGAATTGGTCTCCAACTCCAACGTATCAGCGTAATTTTGCACCTGTTGACATTAAGGTTGTGAATCCACTTAGTGTTCCTGATGGTGATTTTGAATTTAAGTTACTCGGAACTGCAGATACTTCGCACTGGACGCTTTCATATAACGGTTCAACGTATTTCTCTCAATCTACAATCGGTAGTTCGGTTGAAGAAATTATCACGGACTGGGGCTTTGCTGTTAATGTATCTAAAACATATAATCCCGGTGACCCAGCTTCCACCAATAATGGTTTTATAGATGCCACTATTGAATTTGCTGATAATACTAAGCGTTGGTTGTCTTTTCTACAGGATGAGGACGGTTGCGACAATGCAGCGAACTGGATTCGTTCTGGTATAGCTGAGGCTACCGATGATGATCCGTTATGTGGTGACCTCGCGAACGATAACGGCCAGATTTATGAGAAAGTTCTAGGGGGGAGTTTTGCACCATGGCCTCTGGTGAATCGCAATACCGATGGACCAGGCGTTAGTGGTGCTGCTGTAACTCAAACGCTTACGAACCTCAAAAAAACACCAAGTATCGACATTGTTTTTACCCCTGATCAGTCGAAATGGTCGCGTTGTCCGGTTCTTGAAACCAACGATGTATCGGCAACTTCTGAAGGTGGTGTTAGAAAATTGGCGGTACGTTCCGGCGCCTCATTAGGTAAAGACGGAAATCCCGACGGTACCGGTTTTGGTATGAGCTGGTTTCCCGGTTATGCCATTAACCTTGAAACAGGTGAGCGTCTAAACATTGCTTTTGGTGAGTCTTCTCGTTTGGCTGAAGATAATGGTCGCGATATGAAATTTAACCCGAGCTCACGTACCATTTATTTCAGTAATGGGTTGGTTCAAAATGCCATGGGCGGTAAGCATTATATCTATGTCTTCGGCCACAGTGGCGATTCCGACAACGACATGCCACGTTACGATGAAGGTCAGTTCCTTTATCAAAAGTTGAGTCAAACACCATCACCTGCATTTAACACTGTGTTTAGTGATTGCATTTGGGTAGGCTTGCCATTAAGCGTTCCAGCTCAGGATTGGCTCTCCAATGAAGTAAAAGTACGTTTGCGTGTAACTAAGCCTTTTGCTAAAAATTTAACATCTTCTGATGTGGTAGCAAATCCGGTTAACGGTAACAATCCTATGTATCGTTTCAATACCTCCGATATGGCAGCACGTCGTGGCGATGCCGCAATGGTTGATTCGCTCCTCAATTTGATTAATGTGGTACCTAACCCGTATTACGCATATTCATCATATGAAACCGGCCAACTTGATAACCGCGTTAAAATCACTAATCTGCCAAAAGATTGTAAGATTACTATTTACACCTCAAATGGTGTTCTGGTGAGGACCTACAATAAGGGTGATGAGAAAACATCGCTGGATTGGGATTTGAAAAATCAGGCAGGTATCCCTATTTCAAGTGGTATTTACATTATCCATGTCGTCGTACCTGGTGTAGGTGAACGAGTTGTGAAGTGGTTTGGTGTACTTCGTCCGATTGACCTCGATAGTTTTTAAGTTTAACGACATTCCTTTGAACGCATGAAAAACATCAATAAAACAGTTTTAATTCTCGCTCTTGCTTCTGTTGGATCAACTCACCTTGCAACGGCAGGTAATGAAGATCGTATTGGGCAAGCTGGTGCAAGCGAATTACTCATCAATCCATTCGCCCGCAGCGCAGGATTTGGTAATGCTAATTCTTCTATGGTGCGCGGCCTCGAAGCACAGTTCTTGAATGTTGCGGGTACAGCATTTACAAAGAAAACTGAGCTTGTTTTTGCCTACACCAATTGGTTGGGCGGCACAGGTATCAATATCAATGCTTTTGGTTTAACACAAGCTGTTGGTAAGGAAAAAACAGGCACCATCGGTATAAGTGTTATGTCTATGAACTTCGGGGATATCGATGTAACGACCACAGATATTCCAGAGGGTAATATTGGTACCTTTAGTCCAAATCTTACGAATATTGGTTTTTCTTATGCCAAAGAATTCTCCAATTCGATATATGGTGGTTTAGCTATGCGCACTGTTGCCCAATCTATTTCTGATTTGCGTGCTGTTGGAGTTTGTTTTGATGCCGGCGTACAGTATATCACCGGTAAAAAAGAAAATATCCGATTTGGTATTTCTTTGCGTAATGTAGGTCCGCGCATGAAGTTTAATGGTGACGGTTTAAGCTTCAGAGGTACTGTTCCCGGAACAGGAGCTAACTTAACGGTTTCTCAAAGAGCGGAAAATTTTGAGCTGCCTTCATTACTTAACATTGGAGGGGCTTACATTTTTACAATGGGCGATAAGCACAGCTTAACTGCGGCGGCTAATTTTACATCGAATTCATTTTCTCGCGATCAAATCAATGTTGGTCTAGAATATGCCTTTAATAAAATGTTCATGGTTAGAGGAGCTTACGTTGGTGAAATCACTTCGGTTAAAGACGGCGCCCTAGATAATGCAGGTGTAACTCGTACCTCTGCTTTAACGGGTCCAACAGGTGGCTTTTCGTTTGAAACACCTCTTGGAAAGAACACGAAATCTACGTTTTCCATTGATTATGCCTATCGTGCATCAAACCCATTTTCAGGTGTGCATACCATTGGTGCGCGCATAAATCTTTAAAATTCATCTTGCAGGTTTCGCAGGATTTACTAATTTAGCATAACCAAAACGGAAAGACTCTTCAATCGAAGGGTCTTTCCGTTTTCTGTCCCTTAAAGTATATAATTATGTCACAGATTACGTATTTAACAGAAGAAGGTCTTAAGAAGCTTCAAGGAGAGCTTGATCATTTACGCAACGTTGAACGGCCTTCGATTTCAGCTCAAATTGCAGAGGCCCGTGATAAAGGAGATTTATCTGAGAATGCTGAATATGATGCCGCCAAAGAAGCACAAGGGTTACTCGAAATGAAGATTGCTAAGATGGAAGACCTCGTAGCTAATTGCCGTATCATCGACGAATCTAAACTCGATAATTCTAAGGTTCTTATCCTTTCTAAAGTGCGCATTCGTAATACGGGAAACAATTCTGAGATGCAATATACTCTTGTGGCCGAGAACGAAGCCGATCTGCGAGCCGGCAAAATTTCTATTAGTTCGCCAATTGCTAAAGCATTACTCGGTAAAAAAGTAGGTGATAAAGTTGAAGCACAGGTGCCTTCCGGAAAGATTAATCTTGAAATTTTAGACATCAGCCGATAAGTTATGACCAGCATTTTTACCCGAATCATTCAGGGTGAAATACCTTCTTTTAAAATAGCCGAAACCGACGATTTTTACGCATTTTTAGATGTGTTTCCCCTTGCCGAAGGACATACGTTGGTAGTACCAAAAATTGAGGTTGACGATATACATCATCTCGATCCTGAAATGTATCGAAACCTATTTTCATTCTCTCAAACCATTGCCAGCGCTATTAAAAAAGCGATTCCGTGCCGTAAAGTGGGTATGGCCGTTGTTGGCCTTGAAGTGCCGCATGCACACATACATTTGATTCCTATAAATGCTGTGAGCGACATGAATTTTTCGCGTGAAAAATTAAAGGCAGACGACCAGCAGCTGGCTGATGTACAGCGTAGGATAATTACCTCCCTGTAATTCTTTACTTTTCGCGCACCCGATCGGGGTTCTGATGGATAAAATTAGCCCAGGACGACGCTTTTTTTCCGCTCTTAGGCTTCACACTTTTAACCTGTTCTGTTGGTTTTCCCGATTGAAAATAATGGCACACTGCAACGGCTAAACCGTCGGTGGCGTCAAGGTATTGCGGCATTTTGTTATTGGGTATTACCAATAAACCCTGCAGCATTTTGGCCACCTGCTCTTTACTGGCTCCTCCTCTGCCTGTTATGCTTTGTTTAATGCTGCGTGGAGAATATTCACGTACCGGAATTTCTTTGCTGAGTGCCGCGGCTAATACTACACCCTGTGCACGTCCCAGTTTTAGCATTGACTGTACGTTTTTACCAAAAAATGGCGCCTCTGCTGCCAGTTCATCGGGCTTCCAGCGGCGAATAAGTTCATCGGTGAACTTAAAAATCTTCTGTAATTTTAATGCGTGGTCATCAGTAGCTGGCAGTTTTAATATCCCCAAATCCAGCAATTCCATTTTATTTTCGCGGATGCCGATTACTCCAAAGCCCATAATCTGTGTGCCCGGGTCAACTCCTAAGATAATTCGGCTGAAATCCATCCTGCGCAAATTAACAGAATAACACGAACTTTAGACAATGAATTATGCCGATGGTATTATACTTTGTTTTTCTCTCTTAGGCTTGGTTGCTTTTGGTTTTAGCGTGGCTGCAGCATCTACACAGTTAAAGGAGCTGAGCGATACCGGGCAGCGGGGTACAGACTCATTAACCTTGCTGGTACCCGTTCGAAATGAATCCTTATCAGTGCTCCAAATCTTAAAGGAACAGCTACTTAGCCTTAAAGATAATTCCGCATTTGATTTCAGAATTATTGATAATGGATCGGCGGTGCCCCTTAGGTTTGATGATGTTAGTTTAGACCAACACATTCTATGTACCGCTGCTGATGTGCCTGGTTCAAAAAAAAGCGCTTTAAAATTGGGTATTGAACATTCACATACCGATTGGATAGTTACAACTGATGCCGATACAAGATGGACGCATGATTGGTTGAATATCATCGCTCAGCAGGCGACCAAAGATAGATCCATGTTAGTAGGACCCGTTTTTTCGGAGGAAGACGGCTCTTTTTGTTCGATATTATCGTACTATGAAAGTTTGTGCTTGTGGACTATTGCCTCGGCTTCGTGCAGTGCAGGGAGCCCTATTTTAGCCTCAGGGGCTAATCTGGCGTTTAGAAAATCGGCGTGGCTTGATGTTGGCGGTTATGACTCACACATGAATACACCTTCGGGCGACGATGTCTTGCTCATGGCCGAAATTTGGAGAAGATATCCTCAAGGTATCGGAGTTTTAAAGGGGCGAAATGCTTATACAACAACGACTTCCGAAAGCCAAATCGCTGATTGGATGGCGCAGCGCAAACGCTGGATTTCTAAAACGGCCCACCTAAATAGTCCATTTAAAAAAATATTTTCGCTCCTAATAATGCTATGGCTTTATTCACCCATTGTTTTAGTATTACTGCACCCTGCATTTACAATGTTGTGGATCGGTATAGAATTTTGTTGGATATTTAATCTTGCACGTTGGTACCGCATTAACTACTCGCTGCCTCGCTTTCTTGTTTTCCGTTTGGTATATCCCATAATGATTCCGTTCGTTTTTTTTAGTATGCCAAAAACGTGGAAATAGCGCGCCTCATCATCTACATTAATTAAGCATCTTTGTCGATTATGAATACAATTTTACCTGAACCTTCGATAAATAGAATTTCGCATTACATCAATGGTCATTTCGTTGCCAACGAAGCTGGCCCTTGGCTGGACAATGTTCATCCGGCCAGCGGCACGGTTTACGGAAAAATTGCCTGCGCCAACCAAGAGATGGTAAATCTTGCCCTTGATGCTGCATCGAATGCTTTTCCTGCTTGGTCGGTATCGGATGCAGCTTACCGTTCAGACTGTATGTTGCGACTGGCAGCACTCATGGAGCGCGATCTGGAGCTCTTGGCCCGCATTGAGTCGTTTGATAATGGTAAGCCGTTTAATGTAGCGCTTACGGTGGATATACCCCGTTCTATTTCCAATATTCGTTTTTTTGCAACAGCCATTTTACACCAATCTACCGAAGCGCATCAAACCCATGAGCTTACACTCAACTATACCTTGAGACAGCCCTTGGGGGCTGTAGCTTGCATATCGCCATGGAACTTGCCACTCTACCTCTTTACATGGAAAATTGCCCCTGCACTTGCCGCGGGCAATACAGTCGTGGCAAAGCCTTCGGAGCTAACTCCGGCCAGCGCATTTTATTTTTCGAAATTATGTGCCGAAGCAGGAATTCCCCCTGGTGTAATTAATGTGCTTCATGGGCCGGGATCTGCCATTGGCGAACCCTTGGTTACCGATGCACGCATTAAGGCGGTTTCATTTACCGGCGGAACCCAAACGGGAGCTTTAATTGCCCGAATGGCTGCTCCGCATTTTAAGAAAACTTCGCTGGAGTTGGGCGGTAAGAATGCTACGCTTGTATTTGCCGATTGCGATTTTGAAAAAACCGTTTCAGAAACGGTTAGAGCGGCCTTCTCCAATCAAGGCCAAATTTGCCTTTGTGGATCGCGTATTTATATTGAACGCAGTATATACGAAGCGTTTAAAAGGTCTTTTGTCGAAAAAGTTTCGAAGCTAAAAGTAGGCATGCCCGACGATGAAAGCAGCAACTTGGGTGCAGTAGTGTCTGAGGCACACATGAATAAAATTCTGAGTTATATCGCGCTTGCAAAGGAAGAAGGCGGAGTTTTGCTCCAGGGCGGAGAACGTATTCATGATTTAGGCAGCGGTTATTTTATTGAGCCTACAGTTTTTGAAGGCCTGGACCCTTATTGCCGCACCAATCAAGAAGAAATTTTTGGTCCGGTAGTTACCCTATTCCCTTTCGATAGTGATGAAGAAGCGCTTACCTATGCCAATGCTACCCCTTATGGATTGGCGTTTTCGGTGTGGACCACTAACATTAACCGGGCGCAGAAACTTGCAAGCCGTTTACAAAGCGGAATTGTTTGGATTAACTGCTGGATGCTGCGCGATTTACGCACGCCTTTTGGGGGCGTAAAGCATAGCGGAATGGGCCGCGAGGGCGGCTGGGATGCCTTACGGTTTTTTACCGAAGCCAAAAATGTATGCATTAAGGGATGATGTGTGGTCCGAGCATATATTGCTTAATTGAAATAAGCTCATGATCTAAGCACCCTTTGAAAAAAACTATTGAGCGCCTTTGAGGAAATCCTAATTGAAAGGTTACCTAAATAATAATAGTTTATAATTTAAGTGCCTTCCCGATATGTGAATAATCATAATTTAAAAAAGACATAGCCTTGGTATTGCAAACACGCCTAACTAATTCACGCCAATAAGCCGTTTAATTTCCTGCAATTTAAGCAGGGCCTCAACCGGAGTGAGATTGTTTACGTCCACGCGTTCTAGCTCGGCTCTCACATTTATTAGTACGGGATCGTCTAACTGAAAGAAACTTAATTGAACGGATGATTCCGTCGTTTTTTTTGTTCTTTTTTTGTTTTCGGATGGATGTGTCGTTTTTTGACGCATTTTTTCTAATTCACTCAGCACCTCTTCGGCCCGTTTAATAACAGGTTGCGGCATACCCGCCATGCGTGCCACATGAATTCCAAAGCTGTGGTTTGTGCCTCCTTGCTTGAGTTTTCTTAAAAATAAAATTTTCTGGCTCACCTCTTTTACCGCCACATGATAGTTTTTAATTCTCTCAAACTGTATGGCCATCTCATTCAATTCGTGATAATGGGTAGCAAATAGGGTGCGTGGAGCCATTTTTTTATTTTCATGCAGATATTCGGCGATGGCCCAGGCAATAGAAAGTCCATCGTATGTAGAAGTGCCGCGGCCAATTTCATCGAGCAGGATTAAGGAACGCTGGCTAAGGTTATTTAAGATCGATGCCGTTTCGTTCATCTCTACCATAAAGGTAGATTCGCCGGTAGAAATGGAATCAGATGCACCTACACGCGTGAAAATCTTATCAACAATGCCTATTTCGGCACCCTCGGCAGGCACAAATGAGCCCATTTGTGCCAGAATGCAAATTAACGCCGTTTGCCTCAGTAATGCCGACTTTCCCGACATGTTTGGACCTGTAATCATGAGTATTTGCTGTGTAACCGAGTCGGTTTCTACATCATTGGTAACATATTCGGTACCTTCAGGCAATTGATGTTCAATTACGGGATGACGCCCATTTTTGATGTTGAGGGCAAAAGATTCGTTAATGCCGGGCTTACAATAATTAAAAGCCCTGGCGATCTCGGCAAAATTGAGGAGGCAATCGAGTTGAGCCATTAAAAAAGCATCCAATTGGATGGCTTGTATATATTCTGTAATGGCGGCAACAAGTTCGGAATAGATGCGAGCTTCAATGCGAGCTATTTTTTCTTCAGCTCCTAATATTTTCTCTTCAAACTCTTTAATTTCGGGCGTAATGTAGCGCTCTGCATTGACAAGGGTTTGTTTTCGTATCCAGTCTGAGGGTACTTTGTCTTTATGCGCATT
>JBILCR010000278.1:0-3618 GCA_044353055.1 Flavobacteriales bacterium | reverse complement strand
CATCCAAAATGACCACCGGCACCGGGTTCGTTGTATGCGCCGTATTGGGACTACCATCTGTATTCAAAACAAAATCGGCATTGCCGTGATCGGCAATAATAATTACGCTATAGTGAAACTGGCTTAAGACAAAAAGTACCTCGCCCAGACAGGTGTCGACCGTTTCAACGGCCTTAATTATAGCGCTAAACACGCCAGTATGACCCACCATATCGGGGTTTGCAAAATTGAGGCAAATAAAATCGGGCTGATTGCTGCGGATGGCCTGTATAACTGCGTCACGAATTCCAGGGGCGCTCATTTCGGGCATCAGATCGTACGTAGCGACTTTGGGCGATGGAATCATAATGCGCGACTCACCATCAAATGCTTGCTCACGGCCTCCCGAAAAGAAAAAAGTAACATGCGGATATTTCTCCGTTTCGGCAATGCGTAACTGGGTTTTACCTTCACGAGAAAACACCTCTCCAAGCGTTTCAGCCATATCCTGCTGTTCGAAAATTACATTAACATCGCGGTATTTTTCGTCGTAACGGGTCATAGTTACGTAATACAAAGGCAGGCGCTTCATTCCAAAATCGGGAAGGTCGTTTTGTGTTAAAACCTCGGTAATCTCCCTGCAGCGATCGGTTCGGTAGTTAAACGAAATAACCACATCGCCCGACTCGATTTTTCCATCAACTCCTTGCACACGCATGGGTTTCAGAAATTCGTCAGTCTCGCCCTGTGCATAGCGTGTGCTTAAGGATTGTAGAATATCGCTGCATGATTCACCTGCACCATTCACCAGCATATCATACGCTATTTTTATCCGTTCCCATCGCTTGTCGCGGTCCATGGCATAATAACGCCCTATAACAGTGGCCAGTTTTCCATGCGTGCCTTGCAGTTTTTCAAGCAGTGTTTGTATAAAGCCCAAGCCGCTTTTGGGGTCGGTATCGCGGCCATCCGTAAAAGCATGCACTACATAATTTTGTACTCCGGCTTTTTCGGCAAGTTCAATCAGGTGGTGCAAATGGGCATCTGATGAGTGAATGCAACCATTGGAAAGCAATCCGAAGAAATGAACTTTCTTATGGTTTTCGCGGGAATAACGTAAGGCTTCCTGCAACACGGCATTGCTTGCCAACTCTCCGTTTTGAACAGCCTGGTTAATTTTTACCAATTCTTGATACACCACGCGGCCCGCTCCGATGTTCAAATGCCCGACTTCCGAATTGCCCATCTGGCCGTCGGGCAGCCCAACATCCAAACCCGAAGTACGCAACGTTGCATTGGGCCTTGACTTTAAGAGCTCATCCATTATGGGCGTATTCGCAGCGTGAATGGCGTCGGAAGCACTCCCATCGCCAATTCCCCATCCGTCAAGAATGAGTAAAGCAACTTTTTTATCAGGCATGATTGTATGCGTTCAAATGCATTTCAAAAATACTCCCTTTAGGATGATTATCACGCACCGAAATGCGAATTTGCTGCATGCTGCATAAGTGAGCAACGATATACAAACCGAGTCCGGTACCTTTGGTATTGCGAACTTCTTCGTTGCCCGAGCGGTAGAATTTGGTAAAAATACGTTTGCGTTCATCTGGTGCCACGCCCACACCGAAGTCGGCAACTTGAAGAATAATATCACTACTCTCTTTAACCAGCTTCAATTCAATGGTTGTAACGTCTTCGCTGTATTTAACAGCATTCTCGCAGAGATTGAGCAAAATGCTTTGCATAGCTTGACCATCAGCTTTGATTTCTACCTCTTTCTGTAGGTTTGTAATAAGACGAGGAGTAGGGAAGCGTGCATTGAACTGAGCGGCAAACGATTCACAAAGTTCACTGATGTTTAGACGTTCTGCATGCAGATGAAAGGCGTTGTTTTCGAGCTGTGCCGCCATGAGGATATTGCCCACGAGTTGATCCAATCGCACCGTTTCGGCGATGCTACGATCCACAATTTCTTTCTGCTTTTCGGGCTCAAGTGTTCGTCGCTGCAACGTTTCGAGAAATAACCTAACCGCAGCAATGGGCGATTTTAACTCGTGCGTTACCGAAAGCAGGAAATTCTTTTGCAAACGTGCAGCTTCGGTTTCGCGCTTAAACGATTTACGAGTTTGAATAACGCCCAGTGCTAGCAGGCCAAGAAATACCGCTCCTTCGCCTAAAATCATCATTTGTTTTTTGCGCAGTTGCTCGTTGTAGCTTGATGTCGAATGCGTATTCTGTGTCGAGAGGCTCAACTTTAGGTTTTCGGCGTTGAGGTCGAATAAAAGGTACGACCACCAAGCAAACTGGAGAAAAACGTACACCACCAGCAGATAAAAAACCAGAAGAGGCCGCGGGGTGTTTTTAAATAAACTTCCCCGAATCATCATTGCACTTAAAATGTAGGTTTAAACGACTTGGAGAAATCGATCCAGGACTCATGTTGGTAATGATTTTCTCCAAAGAAACGCAGTGGCCCTTCAATTTGTTCGGGCGTTTGGTAACCCGGCAAAGGGCTTAGCAAATTGAAGTTCTCGTCTAAAAACACAAAACTGGGGTATGCCATTTTTCCCTGCAGTAAGGTTACAGCAAGTCCATGCGTACCGTTGCGGCCTTTATCAGGCATGATGCTATACGTTGTATCGCCCACTGTAATGGGTCCCTCCTTCTCGGCATTAAACTTCACCGCATAATAGTGCTGGTTCATGTAGGCCGCTACTTCTGGATCGGTAAATGTGGATGCATCCATCTTTTTACACCAGCCGCACCAGTCGGTATAGAAATCAATGAAGATTTTCTTTTTTGTTGTTTTGGAGGCTTCCATGGCTTGGGCAAAAGTCATCCAGTTAACTTTGGCTCCTTGCGAACAGGCGCTGAGCGGAAGCAGCAGTAAAATCAGATAGCGCATCATTTTTCGTTCGAATTGGGATCCATTAGGTTGCTCATACCCATCATTTGCTTCATGGTTTTTTGCATGCCGTCGGTAGAGCCGTCGAGGAAAATAACATTGCCCTTGCCGTACTCGGCAAAGTTCTTCACCGCTTCGGTCCACATGCTAAACATAATCATTGAGGTGTCGAGGTTGGCTTGCTTTAATTCTGCGGCAGCAGAGTTTAAACCGCGAGCAACTTCCTGACGGAAAAGGGCCACGCCTTGACCACGCAACTGTGCAGCTTCGCGTTCGGCAGCAGCAGCAATTTTAATGGCATTTCCTTCGGCTTCAGCAGCCTTGGTTTTGGTGATGAGCAATGCCTGTCCTTCGTTTTCGGCAGCAGCTTTCAAATTATTTGAAGCCACCACCTGACTCATGGAGCGCATTACTGCCTCGTCGAAGGTGATGTCGTTAACCTGTAAATCCTGTAGGTGGTAGCCCCAGTCTTCGAGGTGTACGTCAATCTGCTCTTTCACGTGTTCCACAATTTCTCGACGCAGAGATAGTACCTCTGCTTGTTTTTTTGTAGCTACAAAAGAGCGGATTGAACCTTCGATGGTGCGGATGAGCGCCTGCATCAGGTTCTTTTCGTCGATAAATTTGAACGCTACTTTTTTAATGGTTTCTTCTTCGGCATCCATCACCGAAAAAAGCACCATGGTTTTGAAATACACATTGGCCTGATCAACAGTTACGGCCTGAAATTCGAG
>JBILCR010000022.1:0-12290 GCA_044353055.1 Flavobacteriales bacterium | reverse complement strand
CGGAAAACCATGGTATATTTTATACGACTTCGAAGAACGGCAACGAATAGAAAATGAGATATTTCCGATTCTCAAAACCCAAAAGTCGATTCAATTTGAATGTCGTGGAATTAAAAAAAATGGCGATCTTGTTTTTCAGAACATTTGCCTTACGCGTTTGCCCGATGGCGAAATAATTTGCACAAAATACGATATTACCGAGCGAAAGGAACAGGAAAATCGCCTTAAAGAAATTGCGCTTATTGCAAAGCTCACTACCATGATGGTATTGGTAATGAACAAACATGGAGAAATAACATGGATCAATAATGCATTTTCGCAAAAAACCGGGTGGCAAATTGAGGACATGATGGGAAAATCTTTTCTAAATTTATTAGAGTTCGAAAATGTCCTATTCAAAGAAGCCGATGGCATCGTATTAAGTATCGAAAAGGGCTGTTTATATCATGGTGAGCACCGTCTGGCAAATAAGAACAAAAGCATAATATGGGTAAATTCAAACCTCGCTCCAGTTCAAAACGCATCAGGTGAATGGGATCAATTTATTCTCATTCAAAACGATATAACACTTCGTAAAAAGGCAGAAAATGACATTCTACATTCATTCCAAAAAGAACAAGAACTCAACCGCCTTAAAAATGAGTTCATTCAACTAACATCGCACGAATTTCGAACGCCAATGGCATCCATTTACACGAGTATGGATGTTATGAAGTTCCATCTTAAAAATGCGGACTTAAACTCTTTTAAAAGTGTTTTTGAAAGGCACTACACTAAAGTAATCAAGGAAATAAACAGGCTTGAAAAAACTATGGATCATATCCTTGTTTTAGGGCACCTTGATACCGGAAAAATCGTATTTAAACCAGAACCTGTCGATTTAAAACAATTAATCGAAAAAATAATTCAAGAATATTTGCTTTTTTTAGAAAACAGAAAAGCTAAACTGCTTGTAAAAGGCGAGCCAAAAATTTTGGATATTGATTCCAATTTCATGCACTACATTGTTACCAATTTAATAGATAATGCCTTTAAATTCGGCAGCCCCGATGAAGAACCTCAGGTATTATTAAGTTTTGAAAAAAATGCCGTTTCTTTGTCAGTGGAAGATAGCGGAATAGGGATCCCCTCAGAAGAAATTCATAAGCTCTTTGATTCTTTTTACAGAGCATCTAATACAGAATGCACCCCGGGAACGGGTTTGGGATTAGTAATTGTAAAAAGGCTAACAGAATTGCATGGAGGCGAGGTATTTGTAAAAAGTGAATTGAACGGAGGTACAGTTTTCACTATTACGCTTCCCAATGGTACACATGAGAAATAGATTCGGAAATCGCATCTTGCTTGTAGAGGACGAAAATCAACTCCGCGAGAATATTACAGAGCTTCTCGAGCTTCAAGGCTTTGAGGTGCTTGCCGTTGATTCAGGCGATAAGGCCATTTCATTTTTACCGCTTTTTAAACCATCGTTAATTTTATGCGATATCAGAATGCCGCGTTACGATGGCTTTTGGGTGCTTATGGAAGCGCGAAAGAATAAAACCTATGGAAGTGTACCCTTCATTTTTATTTCGGCAAAGGTTGATAGGCGTGATTTGCGCACCGGCATGGACCTTGGTGCCGATGATTATCTTACCAAACCATTTAGTTCCGAAGAACTACTCAGCGCCGTAAGAGCGCGTTTGGAACGGGCAAATGACCAACAAAAATCACTCCTAGACACCTTTAACGACAGCCATCGCGCCAAATCCGAAGACTTTGAATTATTAACACCATCCGAAAAAAAAGTACTCCACTTTGTAGCGCTTAACGACACCTCGGCGGTTATTGCTCAAAAATTAGGTGTGAGCACAAAAACCGTTGATAACCACCGAGCAAATATCAGCACCAAATTGAAAATTAAAGGCAACCTATCCCTTTTACGGTACTGTTTAAACAATAAAAAAATTATACTCGAACAGAAATGGGTCAAATAATTTTGCTCCCTGCATATTTTGTGTAAATTTTTCGGAACTTTAACCGATTAGCTAACGGCGGCATGAACGAGCAATTTTCGGTTACTTTAGATCTTCAAGGAAGAATAACTGCAGTTGCACATTTGCCCCATTACATGGGAATTTCTCCCGAAGATTTAATAGGAAAATATTTTTCTGGCGAACAAATATTCTTTAGTGAAAATTGCTTTGGGGGCATTGGTTCATCAGGAGTTTATTTTTCGAATTCAAACCTAATTTATTTTTTTAAACTAGAGACACAAGAGGACAACGACAGCGAAACCATCTTAAAACTTCACCGAGCACAGGTATTACCAAGCGATGACCAAGAATTTTTAAGTCATTTAGAAGAGTTTAAACGCTCAAACAACCACATTAAAGCTCCTGCAGCATTTTTGGCAAAAAACGCTACTATTGCCTGGATTAATCAACCGCTCGAGCAGTTTATCAACTCCGATAACACCTCTAAAAACAAACGTATTGCGCTTGAGAACGAAATAGAAAAAATTAAATCAAAACTCTACCCGGTATTATTTAAAACCTGGGATACCGGGTTTTCAAATCAGCTTATCCTTGAGGAAGGTGCACTCGCCGGGCGCATAATGGCTTCTCCTATCTGGACAGAATTAGACAAATTCGCTGGTTTTAGAATTGAATTCCAACCGCGCGCCATCTTAGACAAAGTTGGAATTAACGATACGCTTGCGGCACTGCCCATGTACAATCCTAACCCAGTGGTAAAGCTTAACAATGACTATAAACTCCTTTTTGCAAATGAAGTAGCACTTTCATTGTTAAACATTGGTACAAGCCTTGAGGATTCTGCCTACGGCAATATCCTGATCAATACACTAAAATCTATCGGCGATGAAATCAAAATTTTCGAATTGGATTTCGATCAAAAAACATTCGAGATAAAGAAGGTACAAACTCAACATGAGATACTACTTTATTTTCACGACATCACCGAAAGAGACACCATAAAGAAAAAATCAAAATTGGCATATGCCCAGCTCGAAGCCATTGTTAACGCATCGCGCGGATCAATAATACTGCTCGACACCGAACGTAATGTCTTATTCTACAACGATAAAGCCCGAAAAGAATTTCGGAAATATTTTGGCATGGAGCTCGAAATTAATGCGCCTTTGCCCGATTTTTTCAATGATAATTTTACCTACTCCATCGAAACTGCCATTACAACTGTTTTAGGTGGTAAGCATAAACTGAGTTATGATGCCGATTATGATGATGAAAACAATAAAAAATTATGGTTCAATGTACTTGTTTATCCCATTTCTACAGAAAATGAAGATGTAAATGGCGTTTGCATTAGTATGTTAAACATTACGGCTACCAAAAATGCCGAACTCGAAACTCAAAAAATTAAACATTTCTACGAAACCGTTTTAAACAATCATCCTGCAGATATAGCGGTCTTCGACAATGCACATCGTTATTTGTTTTTGAACCCCAATGCCATTAAAGATGAAAATTTACGTTCATGGATGATCGGTAAAACCGATTACGATTATACCCAATATAGAAAAATTGACCCAGCAATAGCCGATAAGCGCAGAGAGCTTTTTTCGCAGGTTGTTAATCGTCAAGAAAAAATATCTTTTGTTGATGAGCATATTAATAAAGGCATCACACGATATATTTACAGAAACTATTACCCGATCATTGAAAACAACGAAGTCAAATTCGTTATAGGCTACGCGTTGGACGTTTCTGAATTAAAGCAGTCGGAGCAACGTGTGCGTCAGTCAGAATTACGCCTCAAAGGTTTATTCGAAAACAATCCGCTTGCTCTAATTTTGGTTACCCCTGATTTATTGATTTCGGAAATGAACGTAGCAACGCGTAACGTTTGGGGGATTAATTCTATAGGGTCAAGCGTCGTTGATTTCATTGATGAACCGCAGCGTATTGCATTTACCGAATTTCTGAACGCTTCATTTCAGTTGGATTTCAACGAAACAACATCATTTGCATGCGAGGTAGCACTAGAAACAAAAAAATTGTTTTTTGATTTTACCGCATCGCTCGTTATTTCGGATGAAAATTCAAAAGTACTCATGCTGGCAGCTTACGACCGTACCGAGCAAATGCTGTCGGATCAACGCTTAAAACAAAGTGAGGAATTCAATCGCAGTCTGGTAAAAAATATGCCCATCCCTTTCGCCATCATTGACTGGGATAAGGCACTGTTTTTAAATGATGCTTGCAGAAGACTTATTGGTGCCGATGAAAATACCGATTTAAGCAGTCAAAGTTTGTTTCAGTTTGTGGAAGAAGGCGACCGTATGATAATTGCCGATCGACTTCAGAAACGATATTCGGGTGAATATAGCCCACCAGCCACGATTAGAATTAATACGCTTAAAGGCGAACAAAAAAATATCGAAATTCAAGGGGGCCTGCTCCAAAGTGGAGATAACATATTAAACTTCGTAACGTTTATTGATCGCACCGAAGAAATTCAAGCGGCCCAAGCACAAAAAAATGCCGAAGATCGGATGCGACAAATTATCGACACCTCGCTCGACTGCATTATTACCACCAATTCCAATGGCGAAATAGTTAGTTGGAATCCAAAGTCAGAGGAGATATTTGGATATTCTTTTGAAGAAATCGTTGGCAAAAACATTGCGAAAACAATTGTGCCGCAAGAATTATCGGAGGCATTTCTAAACGCCCTCCGCAATCCTAAACAGAAATTGCTTCCTATCGACAAAGTATTTGAGTGGCAAGCAATGCGTAAAACAGGTGAAGTTTTCCCGGTTGAACTTTTTATCACCATACAAAGCACCGAAAACATTCACTTTTTCACTGCTATTATTCGCGACATTTCTGAACGCAAAGAGGCCGAAAAACAACGTATTGAATCGGAACAAAAATTATCCTTGCTCATTGAAAGCTTACCCGTAGTACCCTATACACAATCAGGGGCTGCGTTGTACCAATTCAATTATATTAACGAGCGTGTTTTTAATTTAATTGGATACAGCGCCGATGAATTAATTCAGCAACCCGATTTGTGGATTAAGCGCATTTTCCCTTCCGACCTACCCTCTATTTACTCGGCAATGGGGCAGAACAGGTCCAATGAAGGCTCTGTTGAATACCGCATAAGCGATAAAAGTAACGCAACGCTTTGGATACGTGATACCTTCAAGCGAATTCGGAATGAAAACGATGAAATTATCAGTTGGACAGGCGTAATACAGGATGTCACAGCCGAACATGACGCTAAAGAACGCCGGCAATTGATTGAAGCCACGTTAATAGAAATTTCGAAAGAAGAAATTTCGGCAACAAAATCGCTCTACGGATTCTATCAAACAGTTTATAAAAGGCTTAAAAAAAATTTAGGCATTTCAGGCTTCTCCATTTGGCGTGCCGACGGAATGGGTTATCGTGCCATAGAGAGCTTTCATGAGAATGACGAAATTGCTGCTGAACGTAGCAATATAGAAGCGCCTAAAGAAAAGATCCGCGCAATACTTGGTCAGGCAGGCATTCAGGCAACCGACAGCTCTAGCGAAAACTTCGCTCTAAATGAAGCGTTCTCGATTAAAAGAAATACATCTTTACTTTTATGTGAGATTCGCTCCATCCGCGATGAAGATTTGGTGATGATGCTTGAGATTGAAAATGTATCATTCTCTTGGCAATACGAGCACTTTAACATGGTAAATGCTTTGTCGGAATTAGTCTCCTTTAATCTGGAGTATTTCCATCGCATCGAATCAGAAAGCAAATTGCGCGAAGCTTTTCGCCTTGCCAAAATTGGTGCTTGGGAAATTGAACCTGAAAAAAATCGTGTTTATTGGTCAGAAGCTATGTTCGAATTTTATGGCTTGGCACACAACCAAAACCCACTCAACTTCGAAGATGCGCTTAATTATATCCATCCCAGCGATAGAGCAACCTTTAGTGAGGCTTTTTATAACCTAAAGAATAACAATATTCCCTATCGAATAGAGTGTCGTCATATTTTAAATGACGGAAGTGTTAAGTATTTTGAAAAATCGGCGCTCCCCATTCAATCGGCAAGCGGTAATGTGATTTTTATGGGAGTTACCGTTGATATTACCGAACGTAAATTAGCACAACGCGAATACGAAGTAAGACAACGACGCCGAATAATCACCAATGCCGTAGGATCTGCAATATCATCAAGTGCAAGCCTTAGCGAGCTTTTTGTTACGTTTTCCGAATCAATTATTCAAAACTCACCCGCGCGGCAGGTTCTGGTGTATTCCGACCAAAATAATGCAGGCGTTTACAGTGAAAATTATGCATATCCCACAACATTACATGCACCAAATGGATTCGGGGAATCCATCAACAAACAAATAAGTGAAGATTTATTTATTGCGCCCCTTAATACAGCTGCGTTTTTTGGTGCAGATTACCCTGAGTGGATTATATCACCGGTTCAAATGCCCGATAAAGGACGGTGTTATTTGGCGATAAGGCTTGATGATGCGGAAGATATTAATGAAGACTTTTTGTCTATTGCCTCTGCAAGCATCCGCCTTATGCACGAAAAAGCGGAACAAATTCATTCCGATGATACATTGAAAGCTCTGAATACCGAGTTAATGGACTCCAACCTCCAACTACGTCAATATTCATATATTGTATCTCACAATTTACGCGCGCCTGTTGCCAATATTTTAGGTTGTATAAACCTGCTTAGCGAGGATCTTATTCAGGACTCAAAAAATTCCATGCTGTATGAAGGATTAAAGATTAGTGCGCGAAATGTGGATTCCATACTTCAAGATCTCAACAAAATCCTAAATATTAAGGAAGATGTTGTTAAACAATTTGAAACGCTCGACTTTCAATCCATTTTGGAGGAAGTAATGGATAGCATTAAACACGAATGTAACGATGTGGATTTCGATTTATCAACTAATTTCACTGCAATTAAAGGCATGCGAGCCTTTAAACCGTATTTGATTTCGATATTTCAAAACTTACTAATCAATTCCATAAAATACCGCAGAAGCAATACCACGCTACAGCTGGGAGTGGAATCGAAATTTTCAGATGGTAAGATTCAACTAATTTTTTCTGATAATGGCCGCGGCATCGATCTTGCCAAAAATAAAAAGAGGCTATTTAAATTATATGAGCGCTTTCATACCGATGTTTCAGGAACAGGTCTTGGTCTAAATATGGTCCAAGAACAAGCTCGGGTTATGGGCGGCACAATACAAATTGAAAGTGAAGTGGATAAAGGAACCCAATTCATTATTACATTTGTGCCGAAGGAATAAAGGGTGATGAACGTTTGGTTAATTGACGATGATAATGTAACAAATATGCTTAACAGGTTTTTCCTGGAGGAGCATTTCACGAAACTAAATATCACGGCATTTGTATATGCACAAGATGCATTGAACGCCCTAATTCAATCGGTTCAAAAACCGGACGTGATATTCTTAGACATTAATATGCCGGTAATGAACGGATGGGAATTTCTGGAAGCTTTGGGGAAAAGTATTGCAGCAAACGATAGTATTCCTCAAATATATCTGCTTTCTTCGTCCCTTGACCCGAGCGACAAGCATAAGGCTTCTCAAATCAAACTAGTAAATGGGTTTATTTCCAAGCCCTTAGAAATTGAAAAATTAGGTTTCTTGAATCCCACTTAAACATACGATAAATACGTATGTAAGAAGTATTCATAAAACATAAAACTCTTTTTTTCAGGAAATTAAGGCTAGAATTTACATATTATTTGGGATGTAAGTTAAGCCGTGATTAGTGATTGGCTAATCTAAATTCTAAGTATAGATTCGATGTATCAAAACCAACATGATATGAATCGAAATCTAAGAATCTGGCTCATCGATGACGATTCGATGAACAATGTTTACAACAGCTACCTCATAGAAGAGTACTTTCCGGCCTTTACGGTAGAGTCGTTTTTGTTTGCAGGGGATGCTTTAAAGCAACTTCAAAAATTTCCGAAGATGAAGAACGTACCTGATGTTCTTTTCGTTGACATTTCAATGCCTATTATAGATGGTTGGGAATTCTTAGATGCATGCCAAGAATATTGCGGGTGGATGCAAAAGAGGTGTTCGGTTTTTATGCTTACCGCATCCGATAACCCTAAAGACCCAAGTATGGCCGTTAAGCATCCTCTGGTAAGCGGATTTATTCAGAAACCCCTAAAAGTTGAATTCCTTAATACTTGGTTGCTTGAATACAATGCCACCGAATTGAAAAAATGACCCATAAAAAATAGTTGAGTTAAATGGTTGTTAAACAAAAATGCCGGCATAGCCGGCATTTTTGTTTTCTACATTAAAAAAACAAACCACTTATTTATCGTCTTTTACTTCTTCAAAATCAACATCGGTAACTTCCTGACCGGTATTGGCATTATTGGGTGCATCAGCCCCTGGCGCTGAACCCGTCTCTTGTGAAGCTTTGTACATATCTTCAGATGCTGCCGACCAAGCTGCATTGATGCTGGTTAAAGCAACATCAATGCGATTCAAATCGCGGCTTTGGTGAGCCGATTTTAATTCTGTTAATGCAGCTTCAATCGCCGATTTCTTATCTGCCGGAATTTTATCACCAAATTCTTTAAGCTGTTTCTCCGACTGGAATATCATAGAATCGGCCTGATTGATCTTCTCTGCTTCTTCTTTCGCTTGCTTATCGGCCTCAGCATTGGCCTCGGCTTCGGTTTTCATGCGCTTAATTTCATCGTCGCTTAAGCCCGAAGATGCCTCAATGCGTATCTTCTGCTCTTTTCCGGTGGCCTTATCTTTTGCTCCCACATTTAAAATGCCGTTAGCGTCAATGTCAAACGTTACCTCAATTTGAGGTACTCCTCGCGGAGCAGGTGGAATACCATCGAGGTGGAACCTTCCTATGGTGCGGTTTTGAGCTGCCATGGGGCGTTCTCCCTGCAGGATATGAATTTCAACCGAAGGCTGATTATCACTAGCTGTAGAGAACACTTCCGACTTCTTAGTAGGAATGGTGGTATTCGATTCAATCAAACGGGTCATTACTCCGCCCATAGTTTCAATACCCAACGAAAGTGGCGTAACGTCAAGAAGCAATACATCTTTCACTTCTCCCGTTAATACCCCACCCTGTATTGCCGCACCAATAGCTACCACCTCATCCGGATTCACACCCTTGTTTGGCGCTTTTCCGAAAAATTTCTCCACTGCGGCCTGAACCGCAGGTATGCGGGTTGAACCACCCACCAAAATAATTTCATCAATATCGTTGGTGCTGTAACCGGCATTCTTTAATGCTGTTTTACATGGATCAATGGTGCGACGCACCAAATCGTCAACCAACTGTTCAAACTTTGCACGGGTAAGGGTGCGCACCAAATGTTTGGGGCCCGTTTGTGTTGCTGTAATATATGGAAGGTTAATCTCGCTTGATGTGGTGCTCGATAATTCAATCTTTGCCTTTTCGGCAGCCTCCTTCAAACGTTGCAATGCCATAGCATCCTTGCGTAAATCCAAACCTTCGCCTTCGTTTTGAGTAAATTCGTCGGCAAGCCAGTCAATAATTTTTTGGTCGAAATCGTCCCCTCCCAAATGCGTATCTCCGTCTGTTGATTTTACCTCAAATACTCCGTCGCCTAATTCAAGCACCGATACATCGTGTGTACCTCCTCCGCAATCGAACACCACAATTTTCATATCGGCATTCTTCTTATCTAGGCCATAAGCAAGTGCAGCGGCGGTTGGCTCGTTAATGATGCGCATTACCTTTAACCCGGCAATTTCACCAGCTTCTTTGGTTGCCTGACGCTGCGCATCGTTAAAATAAGCAGGCACCGTAATAACGGCCTCAGTAATGTCATGCCCCAAATAATCCTGAGCCGTTTGCTTCATTTTCTGAAGAATCATAGCCGAAATTTCTTGAGGTGTATACTTACGGTCGTCAATCTCAACCCTTGGCGTATTATTATCGCCTTTAACTACTTTGTAAGGAACACGGCCTGTTTCGGTAACTACCTCATTAAAGCCATTGCCCATAAAGCGTTTAATTGAATATATTGTTTTTGTAGGATTGGTGATGGCCTGACGCTTTGCTGGATCTCCTACTTTGCGTTCTCCTTTATCTAAAAAGGCTACAATTGAAGGTGTTGTTCGTTTACCTTCGCTATTTGGAATTACTACCGGCTCATTCCCCTCCATAACTGCTACGCAGGAGTTTGTTGTTCCAAGGTCAATACCTATGATCTTTCCCATGATGATTTTGTTATTGAATACATTAAAATTCTTTGAAAACGGCATTTCAACTTCAATGCCAGCCCCTGGTGTTGAAGAATTTGTCAGTTATTAATGACAAAAACTTCAAAAACGCACTAATACTCGTGACAGATAGTCAGCAAACTATTGGAAATTCAGTGGAATCGTAAGTGGGTTGTTACGAAGAGAATCGGTGGTTGCCTGCCCAAGAATAATTTTTCTGGCAAAGGAGTTACGACTGGCAAAAAGGCCCAAGCCGTTACTTACATTATTAAACTGTGGCCGTTCTTGAGCAACTGTGTTGGATGGCTGATTTACATTGATGTAAGTGTATAAATCATCATCACCAACATTAATGATATATTCCAAACTGTCGGCCAATCTTATTTTGGGATTATCGAGGGTTGAGGCCGGGATTGAAGCTGCGAGTATTTGATAAACACTCAAGTTATTTAGCTCTGTACTCAATTCTTCTCCTCCAAGATCATCGTTGGCCACCACACGCCCTAGATTAATAGGAACGACCTTACGCACTAGGTTACCCGGAGCATCAGGCGAATATTCGCGGTATATGAAATTAATCAACACTTCATATATTTTTCCGTTTCTACTGGTAATCCAAGCCACTGTTGAGTTTTGACGTGGCAAAATATTTACCTGTTGCGCAAAATTTGAGGGTGTTTTTAAATTCACCTTTTCTACCAATAAGGTGCTACCCAATAATTCATTACCTGTTTTACGATTTACAATACTCAAATTATATTGAGCGTCTTTATTCAGCTTCTGATTAGGCGCTACTTTAAAGTAATACACAATTTGCTCGGGGGCGGCAAAAATCCCATTCGTGTCTTTAGCGATTCCTGTGGTGTCATTTAATATCCAAAATCGTGTCTCATTACCATTTATAAATTCGGTAACCTTTACCTCAATTTCATTTGGGTTATAATACAAAGAATCGGGTATTTGGGCATACTGAAGTGCGTCTCCTTCACCTAAAAACACGCGGCTTACACGGATATACTGATTAAGCGAATCAACATTTAAAAGGCCAAAAACTACAGGCACATCCTTCCATTCTGCGTTTACATCCACTTCGTTTTCGCAGGAACTAAATGCTAAAATTCCTACAAGGGCTCCGAGTATTAAGCGATAAAATTTCATGTTGCGAAAGTATGAATTTCGTGCCAACTCAAGAAATTACTAATATTGCCCTTTATCGCAAGTTATAATGTCAGTACAAAAAGAGGTTAAACGCGTTACCACCCGAACGTTGCAGGACATGAAGGGTAAGGGAGAAAAAATTGCCATGCTCACAGCCTACGATTTTTCGATGGCACGCTTGGTAGATTCAGCTGGTGTTGACGTAATTCTGGTGGGTGATTCAGCGTCTAATGTTATGGCCGGTCATGAAACCACATTACCCATTACCCTCGACCAAATGATTTATCATGCGTCATCCGTAATTCGTGGTGTGCAGCGTGCGCTTGTGGTAGTTGATTTACCTTTTGGATCTTATCAGGGTAATTCAAAAGAAGCCCTTACATCAGCCATTAGGGTAATGAAAGAAACCGGTGCACATGCCATTAAGCTCGAAGGAGGCGAAGAAGTAGTAGAATCTGTAAAACGCATACTTTCGGCTGGTGTGCCGGTAATGGGGCATTTGGGATTAACCCCACAGTCTATTTATAAATTTGGCACCTATGTGGTACGTGCCCGTGAAGAAGAAGAAGCCCAAAAACTCATTCATGATGCGCATTTGCTGGAACAGGCGGGGTGTTTTGCCATTGTGCTTGAAAAAGTACCTGCCTCTCTGGCATCACAAGTCGCAAGCGAAATTAACATCCCAATCATTGGAATTGGTGCCGGTGGGAATGTTGATGGACAAGTTTTGGTATTGCATGATATGTTGGGTATCAATACCGAATTTAAACCTCGTTTTTTGCGCACATACCTTAACCTTCAGGAACAAATAGTGACGGCAATAGGCACCTATGTGAGCGATGTGAAGTCGAATGATTTCCCCAATGCATCCGAATCC